>NZ_JAEKDA010000036.1:0-28101 GCF_016405635.1 Pseudomonas sp. MF6755 | reverse complement strand
GGCGACAGAGACTTCAGACTAACAATGCAAACCTGCGTCGCTGCGCTCCGACTGCCCGGCCGGATGAGCGTGGAATAGGTGGCCGGATGTTGGTGGGCTGGGTGGCCGGATGGCGTGGAATGCGCAGGAATGGCATGGGTTTGAAGAAAATTGGGCAACCACGCTGCAACGGTTTGCTCCAACTCCGGAAAATGGGACCAGCACTCACCTTGCGGTGGTATGGGCTCTGAAGAAACTGATCGATCGGCCTGAGGCCCGGAAGATCTTGATTGTGGCAACCGATGGCGATCCAGGTAATAGCGAGACTCTGAACGCGGCTATTGCAGAATCATCCGCCCTCGGAATCGAAGTTCGCTTTGTTCTGATCGGTGACCGATATAAGAGCCAGTACGCACGTGCCGGCTTAAACCATGGGGTTGCTCTCAACGAAAACGAGCTGGCAAAGGCGGTGTTCGAAGCGCTAAAACAGGCAGTAGCCTGGTCCTAAACTCTCCACACACCGAGTTCCTAAGGGAGCTCGGTTTTTTTTTGCATTTCTCTTCAATTCTCATCCCATGTGAAGCATTTCCCTGTACCAGGCCTTCGCAAGAGGCCCCAACCTGTCTATATGGGGATTACCATGGAAAACGTCGCTCAGTTCGCTCCTGTGAATGTCGAATTTGAAACAAAAACTGCGAAAGAAGTTTTTGGAATCACGTCGCCGTTCTTCGAAAACATGCAAATTAAAGTCTTCCCCGCTACGCCGCATACACCTGTAGTAGGGCATTTCAAATTCAAAGAAAGCAGCCTTACTCGGTTGATGCTTTGGGCCGCGGCAGCAAATCTTCCCGCTGGCTATTTTGGCGCAGAGATGAAACGCAACATGTATACGTTCGGCCCATCCGGGTGCGGTAAGACTAAACTAGTCGAAGCTTTTGCTTCGCGAACCGGACGCCCTATCTTCAGGGAGCAGTGTTCGAAAGAAACCACCCTGTCTGACCTTTTCGGTAGTTGGAAGCTTTGCGGTAAGGATCAAGGCATGAAATGGGTGTACGGAAAGGTTTGCCAATGGGCAAAGACCCCAAATGCGATACTGCTATTGGATGAGTGGGATCAGGTTCCAGCTGACGTCGCTATGGGTCTTAACGGTGTTCTGGATGGCGCTCCTATCCATCTGGACCAAACAGATGAAATCATCAAAATTGCTCCCGGCTGCATGATCATGGCCACAGGTAACACGAATGGCCGCGGCTCAGCGGGCGGACAAGGTGGGAGCGCTGCAATTTATAAAGGTACGCAAAAGATGAACTTTGCGAATCAGGACCGCTTCAACGTCATGTTCGAGACGTACCTGACTGAGCAGGATGAAATCGATCTGCTCGTAAAGGAGACGAATGCAAGCCCGTTAGCAGCAAAAGCAATGGCAAGTCTTGCAGCAAAAATTCGAGCCAATTTTATTGGCTTGAATGAAGACGCTGGCGCCGGCGGTATGGCTTTCCAGTTCACAATCACAACCCGCAACGTCCTTAACTGGTCAATGAACTTCAAGCTACTCACGGGGTTCGGGAAAAAACCAGAAGATGCGTACGTCGAAGCACTTAAAATGACGGTACTCGATTTTGCATCGAAGGACGAAGCATCGGCAATTCTCGGAACTTGGTCGTCCATCATGGGCACTCCCAGCAATCAATAACGCTACACCCCACCCCGGCTTTGCCGGGGTTTTTTTTGTCTTCAAGTTATGGGTAGCTGTGCGCCATCTCCTGTCACTAGGTCTTCGCAAGAGACCTGCATTTCAGTGAAATTCAGGAGAAGCATATGAGCACAATCCAATCCAATACCGACGTCAGCGTTCAGATCCTTCAGGATGTCGTGTTGTTCGACTGCATCATCGGTGGGAGCACTGGCGAGAAGACGGTTGAGGCTGATGACTTCATTCGTGAAGTCGGTAAAACATTGCCTAGTGGCACTTTTGCTTGGGTCAATAAATACCGAGCTGAAGCCAAACGCGAGATCCTGAAGGTGGGGGTTTCTCGTCGAGTTAACAATCGTGTGCGGGGGTATTTCGTACCCACGGCGCACGCTCAAGGCCTGGCCTTGGTGCTAAAGCAAATCAAAGATAAATACTTGGCAGAGAAGAAGAAATTCTTGGCTGAACTACCAGGTAAAGTCGAAGAGTGGGCCAAAGCGCCAGAGAATGCCGGTGTTACGAAGGCCGGCGGGAAAACTCGGGCAGAACTGATTCGTCTGCATGCTCCTCAACAAGGAGCTCTCGAAAAGATGCTGACTTTCGACGTCTCAGCTATTCGTATCAATGACACCAGCTACTTTGGTGAAGATGATGCGCTTCAGAAGGAGGTCAAGGGCCTGGTTGGTCAAGCTGCTTTTGAGATCTCCGAGGACGTACGTAGATCCTGGTCGGGACCGACAAAGGGCAACACAACATCTCGCGTTTTGGGGCTGGTGCGACGTGTCCAGGATAAGGCAGAAGCAATGAGTGTGCTTTCGAGTAAGTTCGGGAATCTGGCCAAGTTGTGTGGTGACGTTCTGGCCGCTGTACCAACAGGCCAGAGCATCGAAGGTGTCGCCTTCATTCAAGTATCCAGCTTGCTACAGTTCTGCATGGATCCGGAAAAAATCATTGGCGATCAAGCCACTGAATTTGATCCGCTCGAAGTCACTGATCAGAGCGCTACAACTGAAACTGAAAATAACACGAACGTCATTTACGGAGGGCCTCAAGCTGCGAATCCAGCGACGGGAAACTCAGCACCAAAAACGCCCGACACCGAAACAGGGGTATCCATCGTTCCTCCACTTCCAACTGATCGCGAGGCACATGCCAACATCTTCACCGATGACAAGCATGACGCCGTAGCCCTCGAGCCTGCTGCTCCGGTCTCTGAACCGGAACAACAGGAACCTGTCCAGCCGTTCATCTTCTAACCCACAAAAAAGCCCCGATCCGTATGGACCGGGGCTTCTTCATTTCCGGGGATACCGCGGCGGACAACGTTACTCGGTGAAGTTGTTGCCAGGCACTTCCACTTCGGCTTTAGCCATCAGGTAACGCTTGGATTCGCGCTCATACAACGAGACAAGGGTTATCCGCACGTTAATCGGGGTTTGTTCCCATTCTTCAGAGCTTGGTGCATATCCAGCCCACTGGGGGTCTTCTTGCATCTTCCTGATCGAGAGCCACAGCTGCTCGTTGAGATCTTTGGAGTTAAAAAAATCTTCAGCAGTGAAGTGCTCGGCGAGTAGGTAGACCTGGATAAGCGGAAGACCCAAAAACTCAGCAATTTTTTGCAGCTTCTCTTTGCCCAGTGATTTGATCTGGCGGTTGCCATTCGCAAGGGAGTTCCAGTAGATCTGAGTTACACCTACGATATCGGCAATAGCGCGATCTTGAAGGCCACGTTCAATAATGGCCTTTTTGATCATCTTAATCAGACGATGGCCTTCTATTTTATTCCGGTCACGTGGCGACGATTCATCTGTGGATGGCAGGTTTGAATCCACCGGCGCAGGAGCCTCAATCTGCGGTTGTGCCTGCGCGGAAGCTGATGCTGAAATTCTCTGCCGGCTAGATTTAGGTTCAGTCGTAGCGGACGCCGGCAGAACAGTCGCGTCAGGTGCGGCTGCTGGGGAAGAGGACGGTTGTTTAGTAGCGCCAGTCGATCGCGCTCTAGAGGCGGGCTTTGCAGTCCCCGATGGCGCTTTTGGTGCAGAAGCCTTTGCTTTACTTGCAGCACTTGCAGCCGCTGGTTTCTTCGCTGTGGTGCGAGTCTTGCTCTGCGGCTTCTTCGATTCAGTCGCAGGCGCACCTGCTTTATTTGCTGAAGCGCGAGACTGCCCTTGCGTAGAGCCATTTAGTTTCTTGTCGCTAGGTTTTGTCATGGTTACGGCTCCAGGTTGTTCGCGTGGGGTCGAAGAAGAAGGCGCCCCTTGTATGTTTAAATAAAGCAGGGAAATGCCATTATCTGTGAAATTAATTCTACACAGTTAACAACAAGATTCAATCTCTTGTTCATGTGGAACAAGAGGGTGATCGCCCCGTTTTTTGGGCTCTACACTTGAGCTGCATTGGGCCATATGCGGGCCCTATTGGTTATGGTTTGTCTACAACCTTGGCTCGAATCCGAGCATAGAGCCCGGCCCGCGCCAACAAGTTCCCTACACTCTTCACTTACCTACATTCATCACCACCGAGGCGCCCCCCAGCCAGGTAGGCATCCGAACCATCGATTAGTCACTCGCAAGCATTCGAATCGTATGCCTGAGTATCGATCCAAATGCCGCCCCCGCACCTAAAGCATGAAAATCCGACTAGTTGTATTATTGCTACGTGTTGAGTATCCTCGGGACCACCAACTCCAGCAAAAAAAGAGGTTCCTCATGCTCCCCCAGGACGCAAAGCGCAATCCGGATTCCTATTCGTATCCAAACGGGATGCTCAACTCAGGCTATATCGCCGGCGTCCTGCGGAATAACGATCCTGTAAATGGGATTTGCTACATCCAGCAGACCCGCAGTGAAAACCACATGCTTCCGATCCATTACGACCCGAAAAAGTCGCCGATTCCCCGCGAAATCAAAGAGTGGGATCTGATCATGGCGTTCGTCCACACCGACGGCGCTGTGGAGGGTGAAGATCGAATTGCCAGGCTCAAAAGCATCCGCTTTGAAGCCCCGAACTTCATGCACCTGGGCCCGCGGTTCCGTGATGACTTCATGAAGAAGTGGGGCGCCGCGGTTCATGCCGCCGCCATTGATTCCGGCACCCCGAAATCCGTCGAAGAACTGCAATCGATGCCAGGCGACGACAACGATGCTCGCCGGGACTCGTTTGACTGGAAAGCAATGGAACTGAACAAGAACGCCTCGAACCAGATCCGCATCGCCGGCTTCATCCAAGCGAAGTCGCTTGAGCGCAACCGCAGGCATCCGGTTGAAGGAACTCCAATCAATGATCGACTAGTAGTTCTGATCCGCCAGAGCAAGGATTCCGATCAGTCGATCCCGGTGCGCTGGTACGGTCGTAACCTCCAACCTCTTGCCGAGAAACTGGCCCGTGGTATGCCCATCGTTGTTTCGGGTGAGTTCCGTATCGACGTAAAGGCGCTTTCGCTGCCGGATCCTGAGACTCAAATCGCCCCTGTCTCGAAGATCCCTTTCATTCAAGCGAAAGACATGCCAGCACCGGTCGCCCCAGATTCTGGACATATCAAAATCGTCCCAGGCTGGGCGGCAGAACTCTTCAAGAGCCACGGTAGCGAGCAAACCGAAAGACCTGCTGCTGAAGATCGAACAGCTCTGTTTGATGCTGCCTTTGTTCCGCAAGAAGGCGGCGTGGTCGAACAACCAAGTTCGTAAGTAATCGGCAACGCCATACAAATAAAAAAGCCATCGAGGTCCTTGACCGCTGTCGATGGCTTTTTCCGTTGTGAAGCTGTGATAACTCACTCCAGCACCAGAACGCGATTGGCAGTTGGCTTCACCTCTAGAAAACAGAAGGCATGGGCAGAAATGGGCAAGATACTTATCATCACTGAAAAATCGACTGTGGCAGTCACCATCGCCAAAGCGATCGGCGGGTTCAGCAAGGTTGAAAACTGGCTCGAGAGTGACGATGCCATACTTGCTCCCGCTGCCGGGCATTTGGTTGAGATCCACTCAGATGAGATGGCGAAGGCCGGCAGGGATATCAGCAATCTGCCGGTGATTCCGGATCAATTCGAACTACGGATCATTGAGGAAAAGAAAAAATTCTACCAGGTGCTCGATCGCCTCATGCGCCGCCCGGATGTTAACGCGATCGCCAACGCCTGTGACGCCGGTCGAGAAGGGGAGTTGATTTTCCGGTTGATCTATAAAAGGGCCGGCTGCACGAAGCCAATGCTGCGCCTTTGGATGACCTCGACCACAGACGAGGCCATCAAATCTGCCTATGCAGGAATGCGCCCTGGCTCGGACTACGACAACCTCGCGGAAGCAGCTGAGATTCGCAGCGAGGGCGATTTTATCGTCGGGATCAATGCCTCCCGTGGCATTACCCGCCTCTACGAACGACAAACAGCAAAAGCCGAGACTTTCCCGCTGGGCAGGGTTCAGACTCCGACGCTTTCATTGGTCTGTGCACTGGAGCTCAGTATTCTTACTTTCCGCCCTGTGCCTTACTGGGAAGTACACGCTACATTCGGTGTCGGCGCCGGCAACTATGTCGGTAAATGGCAAGCCCCTATAGCTGTTGACGGATCACGCGAACAGAAGGACATCCATCCACACCGGATTCTGAATCGTGCAATAGCAGACGGCATTATTGCCAAATGCTCTGGTTCGGTGCCGACCAGTGTTGAGGAGGAAGTGAAACCAGCACAAAAGGGCGCCGGCAAACTGTACGACTTAACCGGCCTTCAGCGTGAAGCGAACCGCAAGTTTGGCTTCTCTGCTGCTTACACCCTGGAGCTCGCTCAGAAGCTCTATCTCGACCTGGGACTGACCACCTACCCGAGGACTGACTCCGCCTACCTGCCTGATGACTTCGTTGGTGAAGCAAAAAAACTCATGGGCACGTTCGGCGGCACTGTATTCGAAGATCACGCCCAGCGGATTCTTGATTCGGGATGGGTCAAGCCGAACAAAAAAATCTTCGACTCGAAAAAAGTGTCTGATCACTACGCGATCGTGCCCACCGGCAAGCGGGCAGGGGAGCTCACCGAAGACCTACAAACAATTTACGACATGATCGTGCGTCGATTCCTCGCCGTCTTCCACCCGCCGGCTGAGTACTCAGTTACCGTGCGACTTACGACTGTTGAAAATGAAGTTTTTCGCACAACGGGCCGCGTGTTGGTTTCGCCAGGCTGGATGCAAGTCTACGGCCCGGGTAGCGCGGACGCCGACGATTCAGAAGACCGCGACGCTGATGCTGACGACAAAAAAGAGTTAGTCCCTTACGTGAAGGGCGAGCCAGTTAACGCCATCGGCGTCGACTTGAAGATGCTTAAAACAAAGCCTCCTCAGCGGTACACCGAAGATACTCTGCTCGGTGCCATGGAAACAGCCGGACGCCTTATCGACGACGAGGAGCAGCGAGAGGCAATGAAGGATCGCGGTCTCGGCACACCTGTTACACGCTCAGCAATGATCGAATCGCTATTGGCGGCTAAGGATGGATCTAACCGCAAGAAAGACCCTTACATGTTGCGTGACAAAAAGTATCTCGCGCCCAGTGCCAAGGGGATGACGGTCTACCGATTTCTGCTGGAGAACAATATCCACGCACTGACCTCCCCAATACTCACTGGAGAGTGGGAACAGAAACTGCGATTGATGGAGAAGGGCCGATACAGTCGGAGCACCTTTAAAAATGAATTGTCTGAGCTAACAACTCAGATTCTTGAAACCATCAAAGAAAAGTATGCAGCCATAACCGTCAAGGTGCTGAAGGCGCCTTGCCCGAAATGCGGCGGGGCTGTGGAGATCCAGGCCAAGACGTTCGCATGTGCCGAAAATTGCGGTTTTTCGATCTGGCGTGAAATTGCCAAGCGCGTTCTCAAGGTGTCCGAAGCTGAAACTCTGCTTTCTGAAAAACTGGTGCTAGGCCTGAAGGGGTTTGTAAGTTCGAGCTCAGGGAAAAAATTTGAAGCGGGCTTGCGGCTAATGGATGAAGGGAAGTTGGAGTTTTACTTCGACCCAACCGCCAATACCAAAGATTCGAAGGGAAACGTTGTGACATGCCCGAAATGTCAGGGCCCAATGCGCCGAATCAAAACTGCTACTGGGCATTTCTGGGGATGCTCAGACAGAGATGTGTGCAAACACTCAATGAACGACCTTAACGGTGATCCAGTAGAGCGTCCGAAAGCACATGAATGCCCAGAGTGTGGAAAGCCCATGTACTTGCGAAACGCTGATAAATCGCCGTTCTGGGGATGCAGCGGTTTCGTCAAAGGCGGCGGCGGGTGCAACAACACCCTAAAGGACAATAACGGGACACCGGTACCGAAGTCACCGCTCGCGGCGCCGGCGCCCACGTCCAGTGTCCAACAGCCAGAACACGCGATTAAACCTCAGCTGGCGGACTCTGAGGTGTTCCTGTGAACGCAAACAACCGAGTGATCCGAGCGGCATTCCTTGTATTCGGCTTTTGGTGGCTGGTGTTCACCTTGATGGAATTCGGCGGCCAACCTCTTGAGGTGCTGGAAAACTGGCAATACCTCGGGAGCACGGTGTCTCGTTGGGTGCTCGGCGTCGTCGCCGGTTTAATCATTGGTGTTTGGTACATCTGGTTCGGCCGCGTGACCGCTATGAACCGACTGTTCAAGGGGAAGTTGGGCAATCGTCGTAATGGTGCACGCTCCACGCTGGGCGATGTGCCCACGCCATCCAGAACGCCAAAGCGAGTCGACAGCCCTGCGAAAAGACTCCCTATTGATAGTCAGCTAGTGAAGACGTGGGTTGAAGCCAACGAAAGAAAATTCCCGCAGCACGTAAAATTCTTTTGGGCAATCTGGGACACCTATTCGGCGCATCAGCTGTTTCCAGCGTCACATCGTAAAGGCGGCCATGGTAATCGACGGCTGTGGGAGCACTGCCTGGCGGTAACCGATATGGCGCTTGCTGATTCTGGTACCTATGTATTTGAAGGGGTCTACGTGAAGGCCCGGGGCAAACCCAGGTTTAAAATCATCGATCTCAAAAACAAAGAATTTCGCTTCGACGCACAGGATCCGCTGATCCCGCTTTTGGCTCTTGCACATGACATAGGCAAGCTCGAGGCTTATGTCCTGGAGGCCGATGGATCAGTCAAAACCAAGGAGGAGGGTAGCGCCCTTACCCCGCAGGATGACAATCGAATTTCTCATGACTCACTGGGCGCCCGTATTCTTGCGCGGTTTCCTGAATACTGGGATCTACCTGTACGGGACAGACAAACTATCAACCTGGTGATCGGTCACTATCATCACCCGAGTCAATTCCCTGTTGATCGCAATGGGCTAAGCCTTGATGATCGAATGACAGCGCTGATGGAGTTTTTGATTCAGGTCGACAAGAAGACCGGTATGGCTGAGTCAAATATCACTGACAGTTTGAATGAACAAGAGATCACCGAGGAAGAGTCGAGCGCGATTTACCACAGTTTTGTCAGCATTATCACCGAATTCGGCCGTGTTAACGGGACTGGTGATAAGGCCCGTGACTCCACATTGAAGATCGCCCAAAAGCATGATGGTTTGATCGTGGTGAAGGAAAAAGACCTGCGCATGCTCATCCTCGCCAAGATGGGCTGGTCCTTAGACGAGGGCGATGGTCGTTACCGGGTCACGCTTAACTTGATGTCGACACTGCAAGAGAAGGGTGTGCTGTACTCGATCCACAACAATGCGGACATGAGCCGGTTCTTTCCAATGTACTCGGTATCGTTTAGAGACCCGCAGACAGGGGCGCACCAGACGACGTGGGAGCCCGTAATTATCATTCGTCCTGTTTCGACAACCCCAGAATTGGCAGGCCTTGCCGGATTATCGAACTTGGTTTCGAAACTCGACGTCGAACGCCCACTTTTCACTCACAATCTTGGCATTCAAGAGGTGGACGGCCTTCGGTCGCTGATCGCACTAGGCTTCGGGAGCGAGGTTTCCGCCAAGGCGAACATCGCCGGCAAACAAGCGAAGGTATTGAACACCGCGCCGCCTGAGGGGGAGATTCCGCTGCCACAGAATGCCCCAATTGTCCCAACGCCGGGGGAAGCTGCATCAGGCCCGCTTACCGTTGATGTACCAGTTGAACCTGGGCACTCTGAACCGATCAATCAACCCGTAGAGGCAACTCCTCCGTCCCCTGTAATTCAGAAGCCCGCATTGCAGCCGGTGGAAACGGTACCGCCCGCAATCAGCGACGCCCCATCGGAACTGATTGAAGCCTCGGCAGAAGAAGATATGCAGCCGGATGAACTGCAATTGGAGATGGCTGGAGTGCTGGAGCAAGCTTCGTCCGATAACGACGATGATGAATTTATGGCGTTTGTCGGAGATCCCTTATCAGATGATGACAGTTTCGGGGATGCGTTCGCCGACTTCGGTGGAGAGCTGGCCAGCTCTCAACCTGGAACAAGCATAGAACCAGAAACGATTCCGTCGACTCCAGTGAAACCGCAGCTCATACCAGTTGAACCGCAGTCCTCAATCAGACCGGATCTGCCACCAACCGCACCGATTGCTGTAGCGATCCCAGATCCAGATGCACAGTCGTCCAGACGGAAGATCAGCCCGGCGGCAGAGGCTGCGGCACTGAAAGCCTTGGGTGATGCCACCCCGGACTTCACTGCTTTCGTTCAGCCTCGGAAGAAGAAGAAATCGGTGTTGAACAATATGAACCGAATTCGAGACGCTGTCGCACGTCAAGTTATACCTGTGTGCGGTAGTAGGGATGGGTTTGAGTATTTGCTGGAAGCTGACATTGTTGCCTTTGATGCGGATCTGGACCTTAAAGCCCTAATCAAAGCAGAGAAGCTTCCTACTGTGACGCCTAAGCCCGGATACACGATGATCGGATTTCCAATCTTGACCGAGCGATTGAGCCAAGAGTGGTAAAGCGGAGCGATCGGATCCCCCTGGCCTGCGCGACGCTGGCCGGGGATTATGTCCTGTGGATTCGGGAGTGTTCAATCCACCCAGTGCCACTCAGCCTTTGTTTGCAGGGGGATTCGGTAGATTCTCGACCATCAGCTCTGATGCAGTTACTCTGGCTTTGACGCTCTCGAGCAAGGTCGTTTGAAGTTTGTCATTCTGTTCACTGAGTTGCGTGTTCCGCCGCTCAAGTTTTTCATTCAGCTCGCTGAGGTGCGTGAGCTGCCGCTCAAGCTTCTCTTCATTTTTCTCCATCGCCTCAAGCCTACCCCGTAGCTGAGCAGCTTCATCGCGGGCAGAGGAACGCAACTGTCGAAGCTGATCCTTCTCATTCCTCTCCCGCTCAAGCTCTTTACTCAGCTTGTCAGTTTTGGCTTTCTCTTCATCGCGAACCCTGGCCGTTTCGCGCATCAAGAAGTCTTGTGTCTTGACCAGTTCAACCTGGTGGATTTCAGCCAAGGTTGTCAGTTCCCGCTGGGAGCTCGAACGCAGATCGGTTAACTGCTGTTGCAGGCCATCCATGAGCCCTTGGAGGCGCTGCTGTTCCTGCATATGGAGCGCATGCTGAGCAGCAGCTTTTTCAGTCTGATCCTTCAGCTCCGTAGCCAACCCTTTACGCTCAGCCTCGTTTGTCTGTAGCTGTTCTGTGAGGCTGAGTTTGTCGGCCCGCAGCCCTTCAATCTCCCGGGTTTGACCGTTGAACCGCTCGATGGCGGCCTCTTCACTTGCCTGGGCAGTTTTCATTGCAGCCACCGCGCCGTCTGCCTGGGCCTGGAGCTGCTTGCGCTCAAGCTCATGGCCAGCAGCAGCTGCATCCAGAGCGACGTCCCAGATTTTATCAAAGCTCAAGCAGACCTCATCCGGTATGCCGGGCCGACGCAGTCGCGCACTCATGAGCGGACCAGCCTTCACCCAGAACTTCTTGATCTCATCGTTGACCAGATTGGGCGATGCGGTGATGCCGTGCTCGGCCGCAATCAACTCCCGAATAGATGTCTGCCGGACTTCCTCGCCATTGGCAAGCAGTCGGGCGGCATAGTCGTGTACCCATTGGCGGGTGCTCTTGAATTGGGCGTTGCTGGACTGAGTTTGCATGGGTTCTAGACCAGTGGTTGAGGTGAATTATCAAAGAACACCCTAAAATAATATCAGACGATTTGGTATTGGAATCGATATTTTTTGTATTATTAAATCTGAAATTCGTGAATACTGTTTGTTATCACGAGTTTTATAACAGGGCAGCTATGGCTGGGGGGCGCTATCGGTAGCTGGCTTTTGATGGGAATTGGTTGCCGTCCTGAGAAAACCCTTTAGAATCGGGTTTTTACTTCTAAAGACTTGCGCTATGGATCAAGCCAAATCACGCAAGGTGGAAAAGGGTTCGCCCTTCTTGCGCCCGCCGACACTGTCTCGAGCGGCCTTCAAAGCGTTGATTGAGCAACGAGGCTGGCGAATGGCTGACGTAGCGTGCCGCTGGTCAATCCGCCCCGAGCACTTGAGCCGGATTGCTGCGGATGAAGACCGCGACCTGAAATGGGATGACCTGGTGCGCTCGCTGCCGACATTGAGCGCTTTCGAGCGGTCGTGTGTAACCGCGGCGAGGCTTTCCCTCATTCCGCCGAAACCCCGACGGCGCAAAGGCCAGCCTATTGGCGAAGCGGTCCAATCAGTAGACGCTGAGGCCGCCGGCGCCGCCGTGCAACCGGATGCACCGTTCATGTGGGAGCATGCCGACGAGGAGGACGAGGATGACGCTTTCGTGCCGGGCGTCGACGGCTTTCGCTACCGCAGCTATCTGTCGCGGGGCTCAGAGCTGGTGGCCGTGCAGGAGATCGATGGCTTTGCCCGCGAGCATGCCATCCTGGTCGTAACCGCTACCCGGGTCGGCGTCGACCCCGGCGGCGGAGCACAGGAAGAGTACCAATGTGAGTCAGCGACAGGTGATCAACGGTGGTTTGCGCCGGATCAGATTGACGATTGGCTGGTGTCCAACGGAAAAATGCGGGATCTACGATGAGCTCACGAACAAGCTTGCCCACCCGCCTGGATTTCCAGGCCAACACCGAGATCGCCTTGCTCGACGCATACGCGATGGTGGAACCAGGTGAAACTCCCGACCTGATCCAGGCCAACAGCGACATCGAGGCGGCAGCTATCTGGCTGACAACCACCGCCACCAATTTCAAGACTCGCCGGGTCATGCGCAAGGAGGTAGAACGCTTTATCTTGTGGGCGCTGCATACCCGCGGCAAGCAGCTGTCACAAATCAACGTCATGGACGTGAGTGACTATGCCGCATTCCTGGCAGATCCCCAGCCCCGTGAGGTGTGGGTCAGTGAGACCAAGTATCCTCGTCATCATGAGCAGTGGCGACCATTCGCCGGCCCCTTGAGTTTGAGCTCGCAGCGTTATGCCCTTGTGCAAATTGGCAGCATGTACACGTGGATGGTCAAAGGGGGGAGACTCAAAGGTAATCCCGTCGCGTTGGTTCGAAAACCAGAAGCACCGCATGACAATACGATCAAGCGTTTGCTGTCAGAAGAAGGCATTGCCCTCGCCTTTGAAGCGATCAGCCTGACCAAGAGTCCGCGCAAGCGAGCGCGGGATCACTTCATGCTCAGTTTGTTTTACCTGACCGGTGTGCGCACCTTCGAAGGCACCACGTCGAACATGAGCAGCATCCATCGTTCGGCCAGCGGAACCTGGTGGCTGACAGTCCTCGGCAAGCGCAACAAAATCCGCGACGTGCCCATCTCTGACGAGCTGTACCAGGATCTGCAACAATATAGAGAGGCCTTCGGTTTGCCGCGGGACATCCCGGCGAAAGACGCAACCCCCCTCCTCCTGGCTGCCAACTCCAAACTCAAACGGGCCCACACCAGCACTGTGCTCAAAGCCATCATCGAAATCATGACCCGGGCGGCAGATCTGGCTATACAACGCGAGCAGTTTGACCTGGCCGATCGGCTATCAGAAGCAACGACGCACTGGCTCCGTCACTCCTGTTTCAGCCATCTGGCCAAGGCCACAGGCGACTTGGTGATGATCAAGTCCTTGGCTGGCCACAGTAAGATGGAAACCACCAGCCGTTATCTCCACACGGAAAACGATGAGCTGCATGCAGGCGTTGTTCAAACCCTAAGCACCCCGCGCCTCAAATAATTCATTTTCGGGAACAGGTTTCCAAATTCTACGGCTCCGTTACAGCGGAGCCGCCACCATCCCTCGAGCGCCGGCCCTCCTTCTATTCGTTTGCCTTGTGGTTTGCCTTTTCGCGCCACTTCGTTTCGGCGCTTGACTGGCTGGAACTGCGGACCTCAATTCGTTCTCCGCGGAAATCCGCATAGGCTCGGAATGTCTTCCCGTCTTTCACGATCCAACCTTCGGCCAGCTCATCGTCAATCATGGCTGAAAACTTTATCGCCGCGCTCATCCCACCCGCCTCATATGTCAATGATGCTTCCAGCTTGCCGTCACGACACCATTCAATGCGAATTCCCTGTGGCTTGCTTTCACACTTGAGGACGCGTGGTCTCGCCTGACCGGCTGGTGACAAGCCGAGTCTTGAGAGTGTCCGCCTAGCCGAAACAAATTCCCCCCGCTTACAAGCCGCCTGGTTGACCGGGAGATCGACATCCTTGATAGCTGGTGCAGATTTGTTCTGCTTGCATCCGGTATACGATTAAAAATATCGACTCCATATGGTCTTAAACGTGAATTTGCCATTTACCTATATAGATCTAAAGTCAGTGTGTCGGTTTCTATGCAGTGATTCCTCCTTTTTGGCTTGTGCAACCCATTTATCCGGTACAGAATGGCCCAAATCATCCTTTTCTTTCGCTGGTGCCCTACATGAACGCAGCAACAGAACATCTTGACCAATACACGTTCACCGATTTCACCACTTTGCGATACAGCCCTAAGTTTGTGGCTGAAAGCTTGCAGATAAGCACCCAAACCCTCAAAGCGATCGAGAAGGACAATGACCTAATCATTGATCGTATCCGCGGCCCAGTCGGAGTGCGAAGCTATTCGCTGGCAGATATGTTTCGTATCGCGGCAATTCGACGACAGAACGGCAACACCAAAGGTCTTGGTCGCCCGGTCACTTTCAGTACCTACGTTCAAAAAGGTGGCACAGCTAAAACCACGACTACTTGCAACACAGGGATTCTGTCAGCACTGGCTGGCTATAAGACGCTGATTATCGACAACGATCCCCAAGCTGACGTTTCCAGCATGCTGGGCTATGACCCAGACCAAACGCCTGAAGAACTCGCCGAACTTGGTCTACCAGTTGATCGGGCAGTAGAAGGTCACTTGGGTAACCTGATGCGCCTAGGATCGACCTTCACGCCGATGGATCTTGACCAAGTAATCAAGAAGCCTTTTGGTGAGGATGGCCCGCATCTGATTCCAGCTTTTGATTCTCTTGATGATATGGACGTCGTCCTTCGAAATGCGCAAGGTGCCGACTTCCGCTACTCGCTATTCATTGAGCGTGCCCGCCAAGGGAAGATTCCTCACTGCGACCTTTCGAGCTACGACGTCATCGTCATGGACAATGCACCTTCGGGCACCATGCTTTCGCGTAATAGCCTCGCAGCGGCAGATTTCCTGTTGTGCCCGATTCGAATGGACAAGTTTTCTTTCCGCGCTCTGTCCCGGCTTGCATTCAAGATCAATGACATGGGTGCTGATTTTGGTCGGGCGCCCGAAATCATTGCCATACCTACAATGTTCATCCGTAACCGGCCTCGGATTCAGGCCAATTTGGCTAGGCTGTCGTCTCTCTTCCCGGGTAAAGTTACCGAACAACAACTTATCCAATCTGAGGACTACACAAAAAGCCTCGAGGACGGCATCCCGCTTGCTCTCTGGAAGCAGGGCTCCGAAAACTCCCTCGGTGCCTTCCGTAAAGTTTTTGAAGAAATCATGCAGCGTGCTAAGGCCGTACTGGAGAAATCCAAATGAGGAGAACGAGTCCGATCGGCAGCCCCACAGTCATACCAACTGAGGGCGGCAGTATTCAGGGCGTTTCAGTCCCCAAAGTTATGCCAGAAGCAAACCTGAAACCGATGGAACAGGTTCTTCGGGAAATGGGCTTGGGTGAAGATCCGGTAGCGGAAACGTCGTCATCTTTGAACGGTTTGATTGAATCCGATACACGTCACTTTGAGCCAGGTCCCTCAGATGTTGTGCTGGCGGGTGAGAAGCTGCCCGGCGAAGTGATGTTTCTGCCGATGTCGAAGATTCGTAAAGGGAAGTATCAGCCCCGTCGAGTTTTTGATCAGGAGAAGCTTGCCCTACTCGCCAACACAATCGAAGACAACGGCGGACTAAACAACGCCATCGTTGTCCGACCTCTGCCTGATGGTAACTTCGAGCTGATTGCCGGCGAGCGTCGCTTCATGGCGCACGAGCTGTTGCGCAGAAACAATATCTACGCACTTATCCGCAATCTCTCGGACGAAGAAGCGGCCGTGCTGTCGGTGGCGGACAACGACGCTCGTGAGGACCTGACGGATTTCGAGCGCGGCGTAAGCTACAAGCTGCTGCTTGACGATAAGATCGTTCAGAACCAGACAGAGCTTTCCCGACGCGTTGGCCGAAGCATGGCCACTATTAGCCGGTGTCTTGCATACTTCAAGTTGCCCGCACCAGTAATCGAAATGCTTGAGGAGAATCCTGAGCTTATTGGCAACAGAGTGGTGGCGGACTTGGTCGCGCTGTCAGATCAAGGCCATCGAGAAACGGTCATCGCTGCCGCTTCGAGGATCCGCGACGGTTCCTCCCAGGACAGCTCTATTAACTGGGCAAAAAGCGAGGTTCGGAAAAAAGCCAACCCTCATACCCCATCACCTCCCAAACACATCGCCTACAAAGAGCGCACGCAGCTCGATGCTCGTATTGACGGCCGGAAGGTGATTCTTACTCCACCGAAAGGCGTGAATCCTGAAGACGTCTTGAAGTACTTGGAAGAAATGCTCAAAGATAAGCCGTAGTACAGCGCACTAATCAAAATCGCCACTGGAGACAGTGGCGTGATTTTGCTTCAGCCCCCTCCCCGCTTTATTCGTCACTCCCTCCTCTGGTGTTTCCTCGCTTTTAAACACGAATCCCCCCCTGGCACTACCCTAGTGATCACATAGAGCGTCCTCACTCGAATCAGTTCTATAAACTCCGTGCGTCAGCTACGCATCAGCCGGTATCGTGAACTCAACTAAACCATTGGGCATCTGGATCAGCCATGCACAATTACCCAGCAGAATCGCTCGATATACAAGCGCGCCTACATAGCTTAGGCCTGATGCCATCTCACTTGATGCTGATAGGAGGGTTCGTCGTGGTGTACGGCCTCTTCGAAACGACTCTTGAGCGTGCCCTCTGGTCGCTATCTGAATCGGATGTCGCTGGGACTCGACCCTTTACTGAAAAGATGAAAACGGAAGATCAGTTCAAGATGCTAGCTGGCGGCAACCCCCATCTCAGCGATAGATGTAACGCTGTCTTGAAAGTAGCTGCTAAAGCTGCTGAGGATCTGAACGACTATCGAAACAGTCTGGTTCATGGGTACCTACTCGCTCTGGGTGGTACGCCCATGTTTATGAAAAACCCCAGGTGGCATGACGTCAAGCGGAACAAACCCGTTGGCGATGCTTACATAGATGAGCCCTTTCAAGATCTAGTGCTCGTTGCCGCCTGGACACTTTTCAAAGTCGTGCAACTTGCAGAAAAAGCACTCATAGACCCTTCCGCAGCACTTGCAATTGAGAACCTCTCTGATGACGTTAACCGGGCAAGCAGCTATGCCAACGAAACACGGAATCTGTGCCAGCTTCTCAATTCAGAAAAGTACTGAGACATGAACTCGACCACTAACTGATTCCACCTGCGCCCAAAGTTTCTGCAATACCTTATGGCGTGTTTTCTGTTCATGCGTATTGACTGCTGTCTTCCCAACCTATTGATTTAAGATCGAATTTTTTTGGTGATCTGATTTTTCACTGTGAAAATCGTGTGGGTTTTCACAGTGAAAATTCTCATTGCCGATTTTCACAGTGAAAATTTGGGCACTCAGCATTCACAAATCGAACGTTGTCCACGATAGACAGGTGCCGGTACCCAAGACTGTATTCATATCCCGAGGCTGCGACGCTATCCCAGCTTAGGAAGGGCTCTTACCTTAGTCTGCGCAGTACATCCTGAGCACTGTGCAGTGCACACTGCACACTGCACACTGCACACTGCACACTGCGCACTGCACACTGCACAGTGCGCACTGCTTACTGCCCAGTGCGCTATATGCAGCCCTCGTCCAATACCCTATGCGCGAAGACCTAGCGATTGGCTTAATCCTCAGCGCGTTTTAGATACGTCAAACCACATCATCAAACACCCCGCCGCTCAACCCTTCCGCTTTCAGAAAAAAATGAAGCTCGCCATTTGCCGTAATCGTATTTGGCGATCTGATCGTTTTCACAGTGAAAATTTCCCCCTTTCGATTTTCACAGTGAAAACCTGTTTCTTAGAAGGTCGTCTAGTCAGTTTTCACCGTGAAAAACACCAACGTTTTCCAATGGCTAAATCCGCTATCAGTTTTCACTTTCAGGAATATCACCCACTGCGCTAAAGCGAAATTTTTCACTGTGAAAATCCACTAACTTGATCAGCGCGGTTTTACCCCAATACGTTATCTGCACGACCGCTCTTAGCGAACTGCTCTCGTTCACTCAGCCCCCCCCGGCCTTTTTTCACTGTGAAAACCTTTGAAGGTAGCGAACGGTGTACGCCCGATAAGTCGACGTTTTCACTGTGAAAAGCTCGTCAATTCAAGGGCACTTAGTTTCCTCAGGTTGGCCCATTTTCAAACTGGCATCCCGAGGAGATATAGACATAACGTTTTTCACAGTGAAAATCTAACCAGGTTGCGTTCGCGGTCCCAGTGGAAGGATGTGAGCGGCTGTCCTGTCGCCGATATCAATAAGAAGCATGCGTGTGTCTGCGGAGGCCGAAGCGGGGTACCTAGGCCAACGTTCCGGGTTTCTCTGTGAAAAATTCAGTCTTCTGCATTTAGGAAAAAACGAGTTAAAGATAGGTGCGCAGGGAGAGGTTGTGGGTAGGGAAACGTAGCGCATACCATGATTGACGCTTTAGATTCACACTTGATATCTCTACGCGTTATAGGCGGATTACAATGCCATGTGATTCATACCGAGTTACACCCAACGGCTCAATATGAGTCACCTCAAATACGTCGGAGATCCACATGACTACTATCGCACTGCTTCTCAATGAAGGCTCAGGCACCATATTCGCTAACGCTGATCGAACCTCTGACCGTGCACCGATCATGGTTGGTTATGTCGAATTCACACAGAACAAGGAGAAGAATCAAAAGCTCAAGCTCGACGTAGCTGTCTGGTTGAAACAAAAGACCAATTCTGAGGAGAAGTTTTACTCACTCTCGATCGGGGGCATTAACGCCAGCCTGTTTAAAGAGAGCGAAAAAGTGGGGGATGGCCCTGACTACGCCGGTAGTTTCGGTTTCAACCATGAAATGCGCATCGCGGGCTGGAAGAAACCGGGCGTCAACGGCGCCAAGGATTACATCAGCCTTTCTATTACACCGAAGATAAAGAGTGCCTCCCAGCCAGACTCCCAACAAACCCCGACATCAACGCAGGCCGCTTCACAAGCTCAGGCAAATCAACAAGGTCAAGGGCACGATGATCAGTCCACCCCCCTTGTTCAAACTGGTACACCTGGATTCGTATTCTAGGAACCGTTTAACCCCCCAAGCCTTGCACGTACGTGCAGGGCTTTTTTTTTGGCTGAATTATGATCGTGAAAAGACCCTGCCATCTGAATGACCGTCTGATTCACTGAGCGATCGTATCGAAATGAAGGACCTGGTTACCGGCTCCAATGAGCGCGCATCGAGAATCGCGGAGGATGCCCTCTGGTCGATCCATTCTTTTGAACAGGGGGCACGGCGCTGGTTATTCAACACATGAGCAGCGCCTTGGCCAAGCACGAAAAAGAAGCAGGCTGGCACCGGAGGCGTGCGATTTTCACAGTCATACCTCGTAGCAATGGATTCCAAATGTGCCATGGCTAGATGAGGTCATTTGATAACTGTCAAATGAAGCAGATTGATCAAGATCCCCTCAACACAGAGGGCACATCATCAATTGTGCCATCGTTAGAGCGCAAAAGATCGGGATACTGCCCGAGTTGTGCCACTGCTAGAGATCGAAGCTACATACAGGCTCCAGAGATGTGCCACCGTTAGTGTTTATAGCCAGAAACGATTACAAGCCCTTTTCACTGTGAAAACTAAACCAGAGGTGCCTGATCGCTGCGATGACCAGGGTCGTCTCAGTATCGTTTGTAGGGACTGCTGAGGGTCGCTGGGGGTTAAACGTCACTCGCCCCGCCTAATGTGCCATGAATAGTGGCAATAGAGAGGTGCTACCCCATTGATCTACCTAACAAAACCCAAATGTGCCACGGGTAGAGCATTGCTAAAGTAAAACGCCAGAAATAGCTGCCGGAGGTTCCACCGATCGAGCTGAAATGTGCCATGGTTAGAAACGCGAGTATGAAAATGGTTTGCGCTACTAGGCCTAGAGGCCTTTAAAGACGGGGTGTTCGGGAGATGTGCCATGACTAGAGAAAAGCATCACTAAGCGCGGCACGATTAGCCGTTGCATCTAACGCTGGCACATTACAGCTCTAACAGAGGCACATGACCCTAAGCCTGGCACTCTGCAACTCTACCGAGGGCACAAGTGGCAAGAGCACTGGCACTGTTGGCCCTTACGGTGGCACACAAAAAGGGCTGGAGGCCTTATAAACCGGGGCTTTCGGGGGGGCACTAACAAAGCTTCTAAAAAGCAGTAAAAACAAAACAAGCTGTTGTTAGTTTTTTTGATCTGCCAAGCGACAAGGCAAAAGCTGAAAAGCGAGCAAACCAGTGATCACTAGCGATGGCACAATTAGACCCTGAGAATGGCACCGAGAAATGATTGACCCACTCAGAAGCGTTCGGGTAATGTGCCACATCAGTCAACCAATGGCACATTTGAGATGGATACCCCTGCAACACAATCAGGATCAGGACGGAAATCTATTACGTCAGGCGATGTGGATCAGAATCCCGCTAAGCGTAAACGTGCTCGTAAGATCGTGGTAGTCAGGGAAGTTGAACCCTCAAAGGCTGTTGAGCTGAAAAAAGCTGTGGAAGCCCAGGCGATGCGCAACGTGTCGACAACCAGTGACCTCACGTTCCTGCAACGCAAACTTTACAACACGCTAACTCAATTCGCACAACAAAGACCAGCTACTGAGATGGTCCACGATATCCCGATCAAATTGGTTGAGGAATATGTGGGTCATACGACATCGAACAGCAGAGACCACCTGAAGAAAGTGCTGAGGGGAATGACTCAGGCACAGGTTGAGTTCGATTACAAAGGCGACAGCCCAGGTCGCAAAAGTGGATGGGGCGTAGCGAATCTGATCGCAGAGGCCTATATTCTCGAAGACAATGAGACCATCCGATACTCCTTTCCTCCCGAATTGAAACGCCGCCTACTCGATCCTACCATTTTCAATCTGATCGACCTGCGAATGCAGTATCACTTCACGAGCTACTCAGCGCTGTCCCTGCACGAGCTCGTTTCCCGCTACTACGGGTTTTCCCAGAAAGAAACCTTTCGGGAGCATTGGACTGCCTGGAGTGTCCTGCTATCGGGATCTGCGACCCCACATGCGGAATTTCGTGATTTCAATAAAATGCTTGGCCGAGCCGTTGAACAGGTCAACAGTATTGAAAGCCGCTTTAAAATCGAAGTCGTTGTGACCAAAAACAACAGGAAGTACGACAAGCTGTGGTTCAAGCTTGAAACGTTGATGCAACCAGAGTTGGGGTTATCGCCAGCACCCGAGATCGTTGGTGCTGAGCTATCCAAGCGACTGAAATCTCTGTCCTTGAGTGGCAAGGACATTGAGGAGTTGGCAATGAGTCATGACGAGGAGTATTTGCTGGCTCAGGCCGACTACACCGAGTCGCAGATGAAGAAAAAAGACTCTGTTGCAAGCCCAGCGGCGTACTTCAAAGCAGCTGTTACTAACAACTATGCTAAAGCGCCGAGCAAACAAAAAGCGCCTGCAACAGCAGATACAACTACAGCCGCGCCGAAACAGCCGAAACCGGTCAAAAAGCCCGCTGCGTCCTCACAGGCTTCCTCTACGAACCAGATGGACATCCTCCTAGAGCAGTGGGGGTCGGCTCAACGGACGATTATTCGAGATGAGATCAACGCTCTGAACCAAGATGAGCGCCAAGAGCTTTTGGCGAGCTATGAGGCGAAGCTCAAGAAGGACGATCTGGCTTTCAAACAATACAAATCCAAGGGGTGGACTCCTATCGTTTTGAATTGCCTGGTAGCGATCATTTTTGAAGAGCGATTCCAAGAAGCTCCAACATCAGATCAATTGTTGCAATTCTTGCTTTCGGCGAACGCCGGCGTGAAAGCGTAAAGACAATCGAGCAAAGCTACGGCTTTGCCATGAGGCCTGTACGTTTAATCAACGAAAGCAAAGTCTCGGCGGTGAGGAAGGGGGCATTCTTCAGCATCTGCTCCATCACAAGAGTGATCACCTGATAGCAGTCGCCTGGTGTGATCGGTAGAGATCTAGAGGCAGCCCCCTTTGCATTCAAGGAAAGGAAAACTTTGCCAGGCTGGTTTTCCAAAACAAACCATTTTTCGTTCTGTGCACCGTGCCCTTTCCCTTCGAACTTGTTCTGGATTTGGAGCAGCGTAGCCAGGACCGATGGCAACTCCCTGGTCGACACCTGAATCGCGATCTTATCGTCCCAGTTGTAGGATCGACCTCCTGAGGAGACGGCCGCTTCAATTCGAATGGTATGCTCTTCGTTCCTTGTTTGATCAGCAGAGAAACAAACTGCGACCTTTCCCCCATACACGTGCCGATTCACATAGTTTTTTGC
This sequence comes from Pseudomonas sp. MF6755, assembly GCF_016405635.1. Lineage (NCBI taxonomy): Bacteria > Pseudomonadati > Pseudomonadota > Gammaproteobacteria > Pseudomonadales > Pseudomonadaceae > Pseudomonas > Pseudomonas sp. MF6755. The sequence goes on along the minus strand of NZ_JAEKDA010000036.1, from coordinate 5,469 downwards.
TGGTTGTAGATTCTGAGGTTCATCGATCGTGGTGAGCGGGTCACAGAGATCTGTTGACGCATTTGCACTGTCGTTGGCTGCTGGAGCCGCTTCACTGTCGACAGGACAGTTCAAGTCGTTGTGCATCGCCTTGTCATAAGACATCCTCAGGTACCGTGCGTCGTCATCCTCAGGGCAACCGCTTCCCACCCACCGCTTCAACACCTTAGCGAATATCGGACCTTCTGATCGGCCAATAGCGACGAGCAGAGGGATGCTTGCCGGTGCGAATTTAGCTGTGGCCAGACGTTCGTTTACGACAGGGAGAACAGAAAAAAAAATGCCTTGGAGATATGTCTTCGATTGAGGGTCGCCAGCTGTAGCGCGCTCTATGGAGGAGGTGAGGGTATTGCCCTCAAGAGAATGTATCTCCTCCAATACCTCAGTCGATGGAACCGGTAGCTTGAGCCGGAGAAGATCGGAGCTGGTGACGCGTGCATTGAACATTTTTTGAAGTCCTGGGCAAAAGGAAAACCCAACCAGTAGGCCTGGCTAAGATCTTAACAATCATCCAGTATCTTATCAATACGTGTTATTTCCTTGTATTTAACAAGGTTAATTTATAAGGTGTTTTGGGGGGACTGTTCTATAAAATTTCTACGTCCAGCGCGTGGTTCAATTCGGCCTCGATGTCGATCGCAACACCATCAATCATGAAATCATCTGGGGTGATTACACCAAGCGCCATCATCACCAATGGAGTCCCCATATCTAGATGCTTAGCGAGGACTCGAATGGCCTCTAAGTCTTTGAGGGTGGGGCTGGGTTTACCGACACGCCAGGATCGCAGCTTCAAGAATGGTATCTGAGTTTTCTCTGCTGCTTCCCTAAGATCTGTAGACCAGGTAGCGGCGACCAGTTCATCGATGATGAACTCAGCCGACCCGACGACATTCGATTTCGTGACCGAGTCGAAGTAGTCAGCGGCCAATCGACTGTCTTGTGCATTTGACGATGCCTTGAAAACAGAGGAAGTCTGGATCAAGCAATAATCCGACCAACAGAAAACGTCTGCCATTTGCAGAACTCGAAACCCGGAGCAGCCTAAAAAAGCGGCAATTTTGTCGATACGTTTTCGATCCAGCACGTCGAGTAGTACGTGCGGTTTCAATCTGGAAAGATCGCCAAAGCAGCTTGCAAGCGAATCCGCAGTGAATCCGCACTGGTTACTAGCGACTGAGAACGGGACAGAAAGCATCTCGCTCCTGTCAATTATTGCCTGATAAAGGCGAAGCCCTTTAAGCACGACGAATCCTTTTCGTTTTCATACAATCATCAAATTCACCGAAGCGGATACCCTATCTCGGCTGACTGCCCACCAATCTTGAGCCAAGCCGAGTCTTAAAATGACATTAGGATCAATACGTTCGGCAACTGAAGATTCATCCAACCCCGACACTACGCTGAACGCAAAGGCCGAGGATACTGATAGCAATTGGCCAAGCTTATCGGGTAGTGGCTCAACATTGGAATACGTGAGCAATGCTTTTTGGATCGCCACCGGAAATTTCCAACGTTTAAGGAGCTCGGAACCAACCTCCGCATTGTCGAAACCAAGCAGATCTTTTTCAACCTGACGCCGCATCATGAAGTCCAACGGCGCCACGTGTTTTATTACTTCCATAGCTTGATCCGGCATGACCAGGTGAATCAATAGCACACCCAACCCCTGCATTAGCCCGGTCGTAAATGCCTCATCACGATCATGATTGGTTTGCGCGGCAAGGTGAGAAGCCATGAATGCGGTATGCAGTCCCATTTTCCAGTAGGCCGGCATATCGATACCCTGCGTTGCTGGAATCGCTTTCATCAGACCGTTCGTAATGATCGTGGTTCGCAGTGTGTGTATCCCGATGGTCGAGATGGCATCCTCGAGTCTCGAAACGGTGCCGCTGCGTCCAAAGTATGCGGAATTAGCAGTTCTCAGCACCTTCGCTGCCAAGACCTGGTCAGCGCTGATGTTTTTTACAATGCTGGACAGAGGTACCGCAGAGTCCTTAGTCATCTCGTACAGATCCAGGACAACGGTCGAGATCGTAGGCAGTGCTGCGGGTCGTTTGAATATCCGCTCCAGGTTTCTCATAATCACTCGCAGGTTAGGTCGATTCGCGGTGCGAATTGTACGCTGGGCGCATGTTTCCCCCAACGTTTCTGGTGGTCTCACATACAATGGCCACCATATGCTAGACCGTATGATAATACTCAAGGGCCACTATCTTCACTCTTAACGCATAGCAGCACTCACCGTGATTGATAACAATGCTTGACAGTATCGCAAAGTATTGATTTATGTGGCCGGAAATATAACTTCCTGTTGTGCATCTCCTGTTGCAAGGCCGTTAGGCGGAACGCCTCAACTGCATACTCTTTCAGGAGATTCACCATGATTCATCAATCACAATCCACTCAACCAAATTCCCAGTCCCTGCTCATTTCAGGCCTCTTCCCTAGCGGAGAATCCTTCAGTGATGTGGTGGATGCAGACTCCTCCTATGAAGCTATGATCCGTGTCATCTCCCAGGCTCGTTACAGCGACGCTGGAGGTGATCTTGAAGTTATCCAAGTTGCTGATGCCCGAACAGGTGCTCAGCTCACTGAGGTGCTTCTCTCTGCGGATCAGGATCTTCTTCGTGAGGTGGATGCGGTCGAGTACGTGCTTCACACTGTTCAAACCTCCCTCGACAATGGGCGCATTGCTTGGCCGGACGAGAAGTCTGTCCAGTTGCGCGCATTTGCTGAGTTCTTCGACCTCGTGCTGTCCCAAGCACCGGGTGTCTTCGATGGGCTGTGTTCAGGCCACTCACTGACATCCGATGACGACATTACAGTCGTGTTCGAAGATTCCAGAAGCTTAGAGACTGAGCTTGTGCCGGCCGATGCACTTCATGCATTGGCGAGTGCGGCGCTGGAGGAGGGGGGGGTCGCCGCGGTTTATCAGGTTCTCACGATGGCCGGGCTCACTCGCGTTGCACTGAGCCAGGCCTGCATCAGGGCGCTGGTATAAAAAAAACCTTCTGGTCCATCGGGCCGGAAGGTTTTTTTTTGCTCACCAGATTATTTTTACAGGCTCGAGACCTTTAATCATGCCGGTCAAGTCCTCTTGTATCAGGGCCGTACTTCCCTCCATTGCTACTCTCTGCGATACGAACTGTGCGCTGTGATGCCAGTGAACCCTATGCGTAGGTATTAGACATGGGATTTGCCCTGTCAGGTCAGACGCCGTGAACGAGTAAAACTCTTCATTGTCCTGTCTTAGAACAATGGGTGGGCTTGTAATCAGATAAACACCACGAAATGAGACGCCCGGTTTCAAGGTGGCGATATGGTGGTGGTGGCCAGAAGATGCGTATGAATCAAAGTGTACGATCATGGTGTCGCTCCCGCGCTGAGCCGAGATTTCACAGCGAAAAAAAACCCCGCTCGTGCTGGCGGGGGTTTTAGATCACTTTTGATCAGCGAGCCGCTGCTCAATCATGTGGGAAAAACGCTTTTCAAAATCATCAATCCACTGCTCGTATCTCGCCAAAGCCGTCGGATCAGGCTTTGTTTCGTCATTGCGCCAGCGATAGATCGTCATCTTGGTTACCCCCAAACTGGTGGCAAGATCTTCATCATTCTTGGGCTTGAGGCGTTCCTCCCATTCCTTGAGTATTTGGCTCATTGGTCGATTGAATCGTTTCAAACGCTCCACTCGAAGTGGCTCGTCGGCGAACAGAGCCCGAGCCTTTTTCATGACGTCGTCAGGAACCGAAGCGGTTCGGCCGTAGATGTAGGAAGAAAGCCGAGGAAGGCCAATGCCTAGCGCAAAAGCGTAATCCTGGTTTCGAAGGCCCAATTTGCTGCCGATGTCGACCAACTCCTGTTGGTCCGCAGATAGCTCGGTGCCCTTTTTTTGCTTCTTTTCCACGCCATGTGCATGCGAAGTACGTTCTGAGGATGCCGGTGAATCGATATCGTCATCGGTGGTTTCGTTATTTTTCAGTACAAGACGCACTAGTGGGTCTTGTTCCATTTGGAATACGCCGGAATCTGCCACTTTCTGTTCTCCGCTTATCACCCGTTGAAGTGCCTCTGCCATCCGCTTTGTGGCAGTTTGAGTGTCTATCTCACGATCGTGATCGATTTCGACTTGATCCACCAGAGTCAGGTGTCCTAACTCCTCGCCCCGCTCCTGCATGTCTTCAATGGAGGAATGGTTCGCAACTAATTTCTGACGGTCTCGGAAGACCTCTCGGGTCACATTGTTGGCCACGGCATAAACGACCGCGTACACCGCGTCAGTATCTTGAGTCTTGGGCAACATGGACAGCAGGAAGACCTCCATAACGCGCTGCAAAATCTCATCCAGATCGTTGAGGTCGCAGCCGTTCTGTTTGGCTTTCACTCGGCAGATTTTGCGAACACGCTCGTCCTTATTCATCGCGAAGGCGATTCGATTGACGAGGAGGGGGGTGCGGTCGTCATTCGATATGTACTTTTCGCACAAGTTTTCAAATGACGACTTTTTCCCGGGAGGGCTCAGGAGGGAGTCAGGGACATCGATGGTGTTTCTGTCTTGCTCCGGATTAAGTTCCAACTCCGGAGCTTTTGCTTGTTCTGCTGCCATAGAGGGCTCGTTGGTTAAAAATCCTACGCAGCCACGTTGTCCACAGTTCGATCCAGGCGGGGGAGAACAACCTCTTTGAAATGATCCAGCGTACTGGACATTTCAAGGAGAACCTTCATGCCGGCTGCCAGGATCTCTGTTCTGATCTCTGGATACTTGAGCATGGATTGTTCAATGCGTTCATTGACCTCCTGCACCTGGCTTGTCAGATGAAATCCATTGACTCCGGCTTCGTTAACCGAAATCTGATCAAGCACTTCACCGAGAGCATCCATACCAATCTCGATTGGGGTGTATTCATGGTTCATGAAGCATTACCTCTGGAGCGACCACTGTGGGCTGCTGAAATTGATTATACGTACGTGACAGATTGCGTCAATCAATCCATAACGCGTAAGTAGAAACCCTGCGCGGTGTGAAACGCATTTTCTGTGCGGCGCAAGGTTTAGTAGAAGAGGGTGGGTCTGTTTAGATTTAGATACAGGTGGCCTGGATAGCGTTTTCGAAGCTGGACAAGGCGCCGTGCATCTCAATCATTGACGAGGCGTGGGTCGAGGCGATTAAGATTCCAGCCAGAAGGATCTCAGCCTTTGCTTCTGGGAAATCACTCATTGCGGTGACCATGCACGTCGTTGTGCAGGCGGTATCGCAGTCTTTCTGGTACCGAGGGCAGCGTGGTGTTCCATCGACGGAAAGACAGCCTAGGGAAACTCTGAAAAAGACTTTCTGATTTGGCAAAATACCGCGACCCCACCCACCGAGTTTCCCGATGAAGCAGATGACCTTCGCCGACGCCGAGTACGCTGGCAAGCGCAAGCAAACCC
>NZ_JAEKDA010000035.1:0-28628 GCF_016405635.1 Pseudomonas sp. MF6755 | reverse complement strand
GAATGCAGACAAGGACGGCTATATTTCACTCAAAGTGTTACCTATGTGAATGCACTTTTGTGTAACCCATGTGGTTGTCCCGTACACGCCCCACCACTCGGCACCTCGCCTAGGCTCGGTGTGCCCGAACGAAGGCTTGAATCCGTGGGCCGCCGCAATGGGCCATCCATGGCCCAGTGCGGCTAACCCGGCGTCCTGCCGGGTTACCCACGGATTCAAGCCTGCGTTCGGCCAGCGTGGTTTAACGGGGCGCTTGAGATCAAAAGCCAGATCAAAAGCGACTCGCTTCGCATCGTGGATACGCTGGCGGCGCTTCTGCTTTTCTGTGGGAGCCGATCAGTTAAGCGAACGAAATGCTCAAGGCAGCGAAGATCAAATGTGGGAGCGGGCTTGCTCGCGAAAGCGTCGGTCCAGTAAACAGTGAGGTTGACTGACCCACCGCTTTCGCGAGCAAGCCCGCTCCCACAGGGGTACGCGCACGCAGCATCGATCAGGTCGGCTATAAGGCCGCCTCGCTGTGCTTTAGATTTTGATCTCAGGCGCCCCGTTAAACCACGCTGGCCGGAATTCGACATTGATTTGGGGGGTAAACCGGCAGGGATGCCGGTTTAGCCGCCCCGCGCCATGGATGGCGCGTGGCGGCGGCCCCCCAAATCAATGTCGGATTACGAGCACACCGAGCCTAGGCGAGGTGCCGAGTGGTGGGGCAAGAGCGTTTTGCTTACTTTTGCGCTGTTCAAAAGTGAGCCGCTGTAAGAGCGGAACCATAAGCAGCCGTTACCCAAATAACGGATATGTACCCAGTCAACCCCGGCCCGCGTGATTCACCCGGCCGCCTACCCGCTCAAGGCCGCTGCGGCTTAACCGACACCCCAAACGTATTCCCCATGCGCGTACCCGTCGCCGCCGGCGTGGCCAGACCCACCTGGTGGGGCGGGCGCTTTTGCACCGGAACGTTCTGTGCCTCACGGTTTTTCCGGCTGGCCTTGGCCGCGTCCGAATCGCTGCCCATCTGCTGACTCAAGCAGCCGTAATCGGGCGCTTTATAGCCATCCACCGTGACCTCCGTGCAGCCGGTGGCCGCAGTGTCGGCATGGGCGAGCAAGGGCAGGGCGACGCACAGCCCTAGGCTGGCAAGTAGTGAAATACGCTTCATCGAGGCCTCCTGGCCGGCCCGTCAAGGAGGGCCGTTAGCCGAGCAAAGTGTAGTGCAGCGGGCTCGTCGTCATCGTGATGTTTTTTTTGCTATCACCGTAACATCAGGTTCATAAACTGGCCTCAGGATGACGGTTTTCAAGGACACGTCGACCGTGCAGCGAGGCAGAGCGGGAGGTGAGCAAGGGGACTGGAGGTGGGTCGCTGGCGCCCTGGCCTTGCTGTTGATGCTGAGTGGGTTTGAACCCGCCCAGGCTGAACCTGAGCTGCTCACCCTGGACCTGCCGGCGCAAGCGCTGGAGCCCGCACTGCACGCCTACAGCCACGCCACCGGCATGGCGGTGCTGGTCGATCGTGAGTTGACGCGCGGCCGGCGTTCCATCGGTGTGCGGGGGCATTTTACAGCGCAACAGGCACTGGCGGTGTTGTTGACGGGGAGCGGTCTGATGGCTCGTTATGCGCGTGATGATGCGTTTACCTTGCAGGTGCCGCAGGTCAGCCAGGCGCCTGTGACCGGTGGGGCGTCGGCGCGCAGTACGGCGCGACTCAACCACAGTTACGCCACGGCCGTGCAGCAAGCGGTCGAGGCCAGCCTGTGCCGTTCGCCATTGACCCGCCCCGGCAGTTTTCGTGCGCTGGTGCAGGTATGGGTCAACCCGCAAGGGCTGATCGAACACAGCCGGCTGGTCAGTTCCACCGGCGATGAACAACGCGATGAGGCCCTGGTGCGCAGCCTGGGCGCGGCACGGGTAGAACGCCCGGCGCCGAGTTCGCTGCGCCAGCCGGTGACCTTGCTTTTGATGCCCGACACCACAGGAATGCGCATGGAATGCACAGCAGGGAACGGAGCCACGGGGGCATGAAAAACACCGGGCATAGCCCCATGGTCAGCCTGTTCCTGGCCTCCTACGAGGACTTCAAGGTGCGTTTGCGCAAGCGCCTGGGGTCCGAAGACCTGGCCAATGATGTGCTGCACGAAACCTACCTGCGTGTCGACCGCATGGACGTGCCGCCCAACCTGCAACAACCCAATGCCTACTTGTATCGCATGGCCCTGAACATCGCCGCCGACCGACGCCAGGCTGACGCCCGCCTGCTCACCGGCAGCGAAATCGAAGAACTGCTGCAAAGCGCCGACGAAACCCAGGACCCGTCACGGGTGGTAGGCGGCCAGCGCGAGATCCAGTCCCTGGTCAAGGCCCTCTACGAGCTGCCGGCGCGCCGGCGCAAGATCCTGATTGCCGCACGCCTGGAGGAGGCGCCGCACCTGGAAATCTCCCAGCGCTTCGGCATTTCCACGCGTATGGTCGAGAAAGAAATCAAGGCTGCCCTCGGCCACTGCGCCCAGCGCCTCGAAAGAAAAGTGATTCAGCGGTTCGGTCCCGGGGCCGGAAAACCGTCTTAGTGTTGAGTCCCTGATAAATCCGTGAGTACCAGCGCGCTTGAATATTTTTAGCCTTTCCACCGCTCGGGCAACCCCCGCCAGCCCCTTGCACGACGAAGCCCGCGACTGGCTGGTGTTGCTGACCTCGGGCCGTGCCACTGTGGCCGATGCCAAGGCCCTGCGCGCCTGGTGCGCCCTGAGCCCCGAGCATGCCCAGGCGTTCGAGCAGGCCAAGGCACTGTGGCAGCAACTGTCACCGGCGGTTGAGCAACTGAACCGGCCGCGTCATTTTGGTCGGCGCGCGTTCCTCGGTGGCGCCATCGCCGCGTCCGTGGCTGTAGTCATGGTGCGCGTCGGTGTCCCCGGCGGTTTTGCCGGCCTCACCGCCGACTATCGCACCGAAGTCGGCGAGCAACGGCAGGTCCAGTTGAGCGACGGCGTCAGCCTGGAACTCAACACCCAGACGCGCATCAGCCGTGTGGAGCAGGGCATTGAACTGCTCGAAGGCGAAGTCGAAGTGGTCACCCACCTGGCCCAGCCCCTCAAGGTCCAGGCCGGCCCAGGCTGGATAAGTGCGGCCCAGGCCCGCTTCAACGTGCGCCACACCGGCGACAGCGTATGCGTGACCTGCATCGAAGGCTCGCTGTCGGTGGACGCCGCCGGCAGCAGCGCGAGCCTGGGCAGTGGTCGACAACTGACCTACGGCGCCGCCGGCATGGACGCCGCGATTGCCGTGGACACCCAGGCGGTCGTGGCCTGGCGCGAGCAGGTGCTGGTGTTCAACAACGCGACCCTGGCGACGGTGGTGGATGAAATCAACCGCTATCGCCCGGGAATGCTGGTGCTGCTCAACAAGGAACTGGGCCAGCGCCGTGTGCAGGCGCGCTTCAGTTTGCAGCAGTTGGCCGGGGTGGCGTTGTTGATCCGCGATGCGTATGGAGCCAAGTGCACGGAGTTGCCGGGTGGGGTGGTGTTGTTGAGTTAGGCCGCGGCTAATGGACAGGTGCCTGAATAGCTGGTTTTCCCGAGGTTTGCCGGGTGCGCGCCTACAGGGCGGGCCGCTATTTCAACGGTCCCACCACCTGCCGATATTGCTCCACCCCTTGGGGCGTTTGCCTGACCAGGCTGAACTCCAACCCCAGCGGTTCTTCCTGGCGGTTGCCGCTTAACTGGCGCCAGCCCTCGTCTGCTTCCCACACGCGTACCTGCAAGTCACTGACGCCGGTCAACACCACCACGCCATCTTTGGCCGCTGGCAGCGGATAGCGTTGCCGTGGCGCGGCGGCGGCGCGGTAGAGGGAGTCACCCTTGAGCCACCAGCGCACCCGTTGCAAGCCGTCGCCGGCGACGGGGGCGCTGCGAATGACGTCCAGACGAAAGCCTTTGCTGTCGGAGCTGCGCACGGTGACGGCCGCCAGACCAGCGGCTTTGTCGGCCTGTTCCTGGGCGGTATTGGGCGCGTTCAGTTCGACGCTGGCGCGCAGGCTCAGATCGCGTTGCAACTGGTTCAACACCCGTAGCAGGGCTTCGGTCTGTTCGGTGCTGGCCTGCAGGTGTTGGTCGGCGCGGGTCACGCTGTCGAGGCCGCGCCAGGCGATCAGGCTGACCAGCGCCATGAGCATGATCGCCACCATCACTTCAATCAGCGTGAAGCCTTGCTGGGATGGCTTCATGGCGGGCTCACCACGCGCAGCAGGCCGGCGGCATCGCGTTGCAGGTCGAGGCGGTGCTGGCCGTCGGACAGCACCACCCGCAACGGCGGGCTGATCCATTCGGCGTCGAGTACCAGGGTTTGCCGCGGTTCGATGCTGACCTGCATCGGTGTGCTTTCCCACAGGCGCGGGCGTAGTTGATTGTCGCCCTGGAACGCCTCGACGCCCATGCCATCGTCGCTCGGGCGGTTGAAACGAAAGCCCTTGGCGTCGGCACGCCAGGTGATCGGGCGGCCGTCGGCGCGGGCTTCGGCCTGGGCCACTTGCAGTACCTGGCTGAGGCGTTCGGCATCTTTGCGCAACAGGTGCAGCGGGTCGGGCCTGATGGTCAGGCTGATGGCGGCGCTGGCGATGCCGATGATCACCAGCACCACCATCAGCTCGATCAGGGTGAAGCCGTGCTGTTTCATCGGTCGCTCCCTGGAAAGTTGGTGAGGATGTGCAATAAAAAAGTTGGAATTAGTGTGTAGGCTGGCGCAACGGACAAACAGGAGGTCCTGCCCATGGCATTTGCCCAGCGTTTTTCACCGGCCCACGGCGTGCAGCTCGTCGCGTTGTTGGCGGCTTTGGCCGGCGTCGCGGTGTGGACGCCGCTGTTGCTGACGTCCACCGAGTCCCACACACCCCAGGCTACCCCCCAGGCATTGGCGGCGCGCAGTGACAACCCGGCGTTGCAGTGGTTTGCCAGTGCGCCGACGACCTTGCAGGTCAAGGTTTCGGGGGTGCTGGCCGGCGCGCGCGGCGCGGTGGCGATCCTCAGCCTCAATGACGGCCCACCCCGCAGCTTCCTGCTCGGTGAGCGTCTCGGCCCCGGCGTGCGTTTGACGGCTATCGAGGGCGATGGCGTGGAGATCGAGCGCGCTGGCGAGACGCTGCGCGTGCACCTCGACAAGTTGCCGGACGCGCCACCCTTGCCGCTGCTCACTCGCCCATGACCCGGGTTTCCAGGCGCGCCAGGGGTGGCGCGTCGCGGCTGGCGTCGAGCACCTGCACGCTAACCTGGAACAACCGCCCATCGGTGTTGACGGTTTGTTCGCAGCGCAATTTCAGCCGGCCCTGGTCGCACTCGAAAGTCTGCCGGCCAGCCTTGATGCGCCCACCCAGGCGCAACTCCGCCAGGCGGCTTTGCGCTGCCAGCAAGGCCATGGCTTTGTCGCGCAGCAGGCCGTTGCCCGAGGTCATCACGCCGGCCACGCGCACGGCGGCGGCCATGGCTACGGCGATGATCGCCAGCGCTACCAGCACTTCGATCAGGGTAAAGCCTTGCTCCTTGCGACGGTGGTACATGGCGCTCTCAAAGCCTGGGCACAGGCCTGCAGACTAGCCGCGGCAGTTGACCGAACGGCGACTAAAGCTCCCGAGGATTTTCAATACGACTGACATATGTTCTTGCAACACTGCGCCACGAAATGCACCCCCAGCCAAGGAATGTCGAGATGGATATCGCGCCCCTAACGTCCCCATTGCCAGGCCCTCGCGGCCAACGTGGTTTCACCCTGATCGAGATCATGGTGGTGGTGGTCATCCTCGGGATCCTGGCCGCGATGGTGGTGCCCAAGGTGCTCGACCGCCCGGACCAGGCCCGGGCCACCGCCGCCAAGCAGGACATCGGCGGGTTGATGCAGGCGCTGAAACTCTATCGCCTCGACCACGGCACTTACCCGAGCATGAACCAGGGGCTCAAGGTGTTGGTGGAGCGCCCTGCAGATGCCAAGAACAGCAACTGGCGCGCCTACCTCGAACGCCTGCCCAACGACCCGTGGGGCAACCCGTATCACTACCTAAACCCAGGCGCCAATGGTGAAGTGGACGTGTTCTCCCTGGGCGCCGATGGCCAACCGGATGGCGACGGCGTGAATGCCGATATCGGCTCCTGGCAGTTGTAAGGCGCACCATGAACAGGCATTCGCCCGCAGCGGCGAAGCAACGCGGCATGGCGATTATCAGCGCCTTGCTGATCGCCGCGGTGGTGGCGGTGCTCGCCGGGGCGATGCTCACCCGCCAGGGTGTATTCACCCGCACCCTGGAGGCCGAGCAGTCGCGTATCCAGGCGCAATGGCTGTTGCAGGGCGGGCTGGAATACAGTCGCCAACTGCTATGGGAAGCGCGGCAGAAGGATGTGCTGACACGCCTTGACCAGCCTTGGGCCCGTGCCCAGGGCGGGGCGTTCGAAGGGCGGTTGGTGGATGAGCAGGGCAAGTTCAACCTGCGCAACCTGGTCAATCGCCAGCAGCCGGATACCGAACAATCGCAGCATTTCGAGCGTCTATGCGGCTTGATCGGCGTCGACCCGGCGGTAAGTCGGCGCATCAGCCAGCGGGTGCTCGGCTCCTACGACCAGCGTATCAACGACGTCGTGGTGCCGGCCAGGTACCCGATGCTGCGCAGCCTTGAAGACCTGGCAGGCATAGAGGGCGTGGACCCAGCGTTACTGCGGCGCCTCCAGGGTTTTATCAGCGTGTTGCCCGCCAATACCTGGGTCAATGGCAACACCGCCAGCGCTGAAGTGCTCAGTGCGGTGGTGCCGGCACTCAGTGTGTCCCAGGCCCAGGCGTTGGTGGCCGAGCGCGACAGCGGGCGCTGGTTTATCAACCGTGGGGATTTCGTCAACCGGCTGCGCTTGCCACAGGTGGCGGTGGAGTCGGTGCAGGTGGGCATCACCAGTGAGTGGTTTGGCCTGCACGGCCAGGTGCGCCGCGAGCAGCGGCGGGTAACCCTCGACGCGTTGTTGCATCGGCCTGAAGACCGCCAGCCCCAGGTGATCTGGTCGCGGGTGGGCGTATGAAGCGCTTGCGCATCGGCTTGCCGCCGCTTGCGCAGTTGAGCGTCGACAGCCCGGTGCAGTTTGCCTGGCTGGAACGTGGCGTGGTGGTGTCGGCCGGGTGTGAGAGCCTGGCGCGATTGGGCCAGCACCGCCAGGCACTGGAGTGCTTTCTGCACCCTCGCGACAGCCTGCTTACCAGCCTTGAACTGCCGCCGCTGCCCGCGGCGAAAACCGCTGCCGCTGTGGCCTGTGCCGCGCAGGCGCTGATCCTCGGCGCGGTGGACCAGATGCACGTGGCCCACGGCCCACGTGACAGCGATGGGCGTGTACAGGTGGCCTGGGTACCCAAGGCCGGATTGCAGCGCTTGACCCAGGTGCTCGCCCAGGCGCAGTTGCGGCTGCGCGGTGTTTACCCGGCGCCCTATGCCTTACCGGTGGCCACGGCGGCCCTGGATGAAGGTTATTGGCTGACCCGCGAGAGTCTGCAACAAGGTGCTGTGCACCCACTGGGACAACAGGCGCTGGAAGTGCCGCTGGTAGAGGCGGCGCACCGCTGGAGCGGGGCTGTGCCTGCCTGGGGCTTGCACGCGGGCCTGAGCCAGCGCGCCAGTGGCGGCTGGGGCAGGGCGCTGGCGTGTGTGGCGCTGGCGGCGGTGATCTGGACTCTGGGCCTGAACCTCTACGCCGCCCGCCAGGCAGACCAAGGCCAGCGGCTCAAGGCGTTGATGAGCCAGCAGGTGCGCCAGGCGTTTCCGCAATTGCCGGTGGTGCTCAACCCCTTGCAGCAGGCGCGCCAACAGTTGGCCGCCCGTCAGAGCGGTGCGGCTGCGGACCCCGGCCAACGCTTCACCAGCCTGTTGCAACTGGCGGGCCGCCACTTGCCGTTTATGGTGGGCAGCGTCGACAGCCTGAGCTTCGAGCAAGGCCACTTGCACCTGGCGTTGCTCGCCGACAGCCACAACCCGGCGGCCGAGGGCGACTGGCAGGCGGCATTGGCCGAAGCGGGATTTGCCGCCACCCGCGACGACCAGGGCTGGAACATCGGCCCGGCGCAGGTCGAGCAAGAATCGGAAGACGACGATGAATAAGCTCCAGCGTCTGCGCAGCCAGGCCCAAGTGTTCTGGAACGGCCTGGCCTTGCGCGAAAAACGCCTGGTTAGCGCGGCGGGGTTGATCTTGGCGAGCCTATTGACCTGGCTGGTGCTGGTGCAACCGGCGTTGAAGAAAATCGATTACTGGCAAGCCGAAACCCCCAAGCTGCGTGCCCAGGCCGAAGCCTTGCAGATCTTATTGCAGGGCGTGGCCGCGCCGCGCCAGGCCGACGAGGTCGCCCTGCGCCAAACCCTGGATAACGCCGGGCTGCAAGGCCGCTATCAATTGCAGGCGCTGGACGCCGGTACGTGGCGCCTGACGTTCGACAAGGCGCCGGCTGACGCCGTGGTGGGCTGGCTGCTGGGTAACCCCCGTGAGTTTTCCCTGGAGGTGTCCGAGGCCCGTTTGCAACGCGCCGCGGACGCCATCGATAACTCGGCCGGCACGGTGTCCGGCACCGTTCGCATGGATCAGGCGCTTGGCGCTAAGGAAGCTTCATGAAGTGGTCAGTCTCCAACCCCGCGCCTTTTCGCAAGGTTGCGCCGCTGCTGTTGCTGGCCCTGGGTGCGTGCAGCAACCCGCAATCATCCAAGCCATTGCTGGTGGACAGCGAACTCGGCCAGCCCCTGGCCGAGACCCGGCGTACCAGTGAAAGCGTACTGGAGCGCCAGCGTGAACCGGTGCCCGCGCCACGGGTGGTGCATCCGCTGACCAACAGCGCCCGTGCCCACGCCCCCGCGGCGACCAAGGCGCGTAACCCGCTGGGGGATCAGCCGGTGCAACTGAATTTTGTCGATGCGGACATTCAGGCGGTGGTGCGTGCGCTGTCCCGTGCCACCGGCCAGCAGTTCCTGGTAGACCCACGGGTAAAAGGCAACCTGACTCTGGTCAGCGAAGGCCAGGTGCCGGCTCATCAAGCCTACGACATGCTGCTTGCGGCGCTGCGCATGCAGGGCTTCAGCGTGGTCGACGTGGGTGGCGTCGCCCAGGTGGTACCGGAGGCCGATGCCAAGCTGCTTGGCGGGCCAATCTACAGCACCGGTAGCAGCGGCATGCAAACCCGCACCTTCCGCCTGCAATACGAAAACGCGGTGAACCTGATCCCGGTGCTGCGCCCCATTGTTTCGCCCAACAACCCGATCAATGCCTACCCCGGTAACAACAGCATCGTCATCACCGACTACGCCGAGAACCTCACACGGGTGGCGCAGATAATCGACGGCATCGACACCCCCAGCGCCATCGATACCGATGTGGTGAAGGTGCAAAACGGCATCGCCGTGGACATCGCCGCGATGGTCGCTGAACTGCTGGAAACCCAGGGCGCCGACCAGACCCAGAAGATCAATGTGGTGGGCGACCCGCGTTCCAATTCGATCATCATTCGCTCCGGCAGCCCGGAACGCACGGAACTGGCGCGCAACCTGATCTACAAGCTCGACAACGCCCAGAGCAATCCCAGCAATATGCACGTGGTGTACCTGCGCAACGCCCAGGCGGGCAAGTTGGCCCAGTCCCTGCGCGGCTTGCTCACCGGTGAGAGCGAGTCCGGGGTCAGTGACGAAGCCCGTGGCAAGCTCAGTGCCATGGGCGGCAATAGTCAGAACACCCAGGGCGCCAGCGCGCAAAACAGCAGCGGCACACCCACCGGCAGCGGCGTGCAGTCGGGTTACAGTCAGGACAAATCTTCCAGCGCCAGCACCTCCAACGACCAGAGCACCGCCTTCAGCGCCGGCGGTGTCACGCTCCAGGCCGACGCTACCACCAACACCTTGCTGATCTCCGCACCTGACCCGCTGTACCGCAACCTGCGCGAAGTCATCGACATGCTTGACCAGCGCCGCGCCCAGGTAGTGATCGAAAGCCTGATCGTGGAAGTGGGCGAAGACGACGCCAGCGAGTTCGGTGTGCAGTGGCAGGCGGGCAATCTGGGCGGCAAGGGCGGATTCGGCGGCGTCAACCTGGGTGGCAGTGGCTTGAATGGCACGTCCACCAGCAAGACCAGCATCGACGTATTGCCCAAGGGCCTGAATATCGGCGTGGTCGACGGCACCGTGGATATCCCCGGCATCGGCAAGGTGCTCGACCTCAAGGTGCTGGCCCGCGCCTTGAAGAGCAAGGGCGGCACCAACGTATTGTCCACGCCGAACCTGCTGACCCTGGACAACGAAGCGGCGAGTATTTTTGTCGGGCAGACCATTCCCTTTGTCACCGGCAGCTATGTGACCGGTGGTGGTGGCACCAGCAATAACCCGTTCCAGACCGTACAGCGTGAAGAAGTGGGGCTCAAGTTGAACGTACGGCCGCAGATTTCCGAGGGCGGCACGGTGAAACTCGATATCTATCAGGAAGTCAGCAGCGTTGACCCCCGTGGTTCGGTAGCGGCGGGAACGGTGACCAAAAAGCGTGCGATCGATACCAGTATTTTGCTTGATGACGGGCAGATCATGGTGCTCGGCGGGTTGCTGCAAGACGGCTACAGCCAGAGTAATGATGCAGTGCCGTGGTTGTCGGATATCCCGGGGCTGGGGGCGTTGTTTCGCAATGAAGCGCGCAGTGTCAGCAAGACCAATCTGATGGTGTTCCTGCGGCCTTACATCATTCGCGACAGCAAGGCGGGGCGCAGTATTACGTTGAACCGGTACGAGTTCATGCGCCGCGCCCAGGGTGGCTTGCAGCCGGAGCATAGTTGGGCGCTGCCGGATGTGCAGGCGCCGCAGTTGCCGTCGGTGGAGAAGGCGATTCCGCAGGCGCAGGGGCCGCGGGCGGTGATTCGAGCGGTTCCAGTGCCGGTGTCGGAGGGGCGGCGGTGAGTGTGCTCGCAAGAAAGGGGCCACCCCAATGAGCCTGCTCCCCTACGCCTGGGCCAAATCCCAGCGCATTCTCCTGCGCCCAGGCGAGGAGGGCGTGTTGCTGATCGTCTGCCCCTCAACCCCCGGCTGGGCGATCAGCGAAGTTCAGCGCCAGTTCGGCCAAACTCACCTCGAACAGGTGCGCGACGATGAACTCGACGGCCTGCTCGCCAGTGCCTACGCCGACACCGGCAGCGCTGCCGCCGTGGTAGGCGCCGCGGAAAACGAGGTAGACCTCGACCGCCTGATGCAAGACATGCCCGAGATCACCGACCTGCTCGACACCCAGGACGGCGCCCCGGTGATCCGCATGATCAACGCCTTGCTGACCCAGGCCGCCCGCGACGAAGCCAGCGATATCCATATCGAGCCTTATGAGACTCACTCGGTGGTGCGCTACCGCGTCGATGGCACGCTGCGAGACGTAGTGTCGCCGCGCAAGGCATTGCATGGTGCGCTGGTGTCGCGAATCAAGATCATGGCCCAGCTCGACATCGCCGAAAAACGCCTGCCCCAGGACGGTCGCATCGCCTTGCGCGTGGCCGGGCGGCCCATTGATATCCGCGTGTCTACCGTTCCCACTGGCCATGGCGAACGGGTGGTCATGCGCCTGTTGGACAAACAGGCCGGGCGCTTGCAGTTGGAAACCCTGGGCATGGAACCGCAGTTGCTGGCGCGCCTCGACACCTTGATCCGCCAGCCTCACGGCATTGTGCTGGTCACCGGGCCCACCGGCAGTGGCAAGACCACCAGCCTCTACGCGGCCCTGGCGCGGCTGGATGCGAGCACCAGTAATATCCTCACCGTGGAGGACCCGGTGGAGTACGACTTGCCGGGCATCAGCCAGATCCAGGTCAACGCCAAGATCGACATGACCTTCGGCCTGGCACTGCGGGCGATTCTGCGCCAGGACCCGGACATCATCATGATCGGTGAGATCCGTGACCTGGAGACCGCGCAAATCGCTGTGCAAGCCTCGCTCACCGGCCACCTGGTCCTCGCCACCTTGCACACCAACGATGCGGTGTCGGCGGTCAATCGCTTGATCGATATGGGCGTTGAGCCGTTCCTGTTGGCGTCGTCGTTGTTGGGCGTTTTAGCCCAACGCCTGGTGCGGCGCCTGTGCCCGCATTGCAAGCAGCAAGACCCGGCTGCGCCCGGCACTTGGCGCCCGGTGGGTTGCGCGCAGTGCAACCAGATCGGCTACAGCGGCCGCACGGGTATCCATGAATTGTTCTGCGTCGATGACGAGGTGCGCAGCCTGATCCATCAGGGCGCCGGCGAGCAGGAGCTGCGCCTGGCCGCACGGCGAGCGGGGATGTTCAGCATGCGTGAAGATGGTGAGCGCTGGGTGCGCGCCGGTGCCACCGCCTGCGAAGAAATTTTGCGTGTGACACGGGACGCCTGATGAATCGCTACCGCTATGAAGCCGCCGATGCCAGCGGCAAGGTCGAGACCGGCCACGTGGAAGCCGACAGCCAGAGCGCGGCGTTTGCCAACCTGCGCGGGCGTGGCTTGACCGCCTTGCTGGTGCAAATCGAAGGGAACCCGCAAACGGCGAGCAGCCATTGGTTCACCGCCAAGCTATCGGACAACGACCTGGCCTGGGCCACGCGGCAGCTGGCGAGCCTGCTGGGTGCCAGCCTGCCGTTGGAGGCGGCGCTGAGCGCGACGGTGGAGCAGGCCGAGAAAAAACACATCGCCCAGACCCTGAGCGCGGTGCGTGCCGATGTGCGCGGCGGCATGCGCCTGGCGGATGCGTTGGCGGCGCGGCCACGGGACTTTCCGTCGATTTATCGAGCGTTGATCGCGGCAGGGGAGGAGTCCGGTGACTTGGCCCAAGTGATGGAGCGCCTGGCCGATTACATCGAGGAGCGCAACAACCTGCGGGGCAAAATCATGACGGCGTTTATCTACCCCGGCGTGGTGGGGCTGGTGTCTATCGGCATCGTGATTTTCCTGCTCAGCTACGTGGTGCCCCAGGTGGTCAGCGCGTTTTCCCAGGCGCGCCAGGATTTGCCGGGCCTGACCCTGGCGATGCTCAACGCCAGCGACTTTATTCGTGCCTGGGGCTGGCTGTGTTTTGCCGGAATCGTCGGTGGCTTCTGGGGTTGGCGCCTGTACCTGCGCAACCCCGTGGCGCGGCTCAACTGGCACAGCCGCGTACTGCGCTTGCCGCTGATCGGGCGTTTTGTGCTGGGCCTGAATACCGCACGGTTTGCCTCCACACTGGCGATTCTTGGCGGCGCCGGGGTGCCATTGCTGCGCGCCCTGGAGGCGGCACGCCAGACCTTGTCCAACGACCGTTTGAGCCGGTGCGTCAACGATGCAACGGCCAAGGTGCGCGAAGGTGTCAACCTGGCCCCGGCGCTGGCGCTGGAAAAAGTCTTCCCGCCGGTGTTGATCCACTTGATCGCCAGCGGCGAAAAAACCGGCTCGCTGCCGCCGATGCTGGAGCGCGCGGCGCAGACGTTGTCGCGGGATATCGAACGGCGGGCCATGGGTATGACTGCACTGCTGGAACCGCTGATGATTGTGGTGATGGGGGCGGTGGTGTTGGTTATTGTGATGGCGGTGTTGTTGCCGATCATCGAGATCAACCAGTTGGTTACCTGATTTCATGTGGTCAAGAATGTGTGGGGGTATGACTCACCCACATGGGTTACAAATCAGTTCACGCACATAGATAACAGTTATTAACTGGCAGGGTCAGTTAAGCGAACGAAATGCTCAAGGCAGCGAAGATCAAATGTGGGAGCGGGCTTGCTCGCGAAGGCGTCGGCCCAGCCAACATTGATGTTGGCTGACCCACCGCTTTCGCGAGCAAGCCCGCTCCCACAGGGGTACGCGCACCCAGCATCGATCAGGTCGGCTATAAGGCCGCCTCGCTGTGTTTTTGATCTTGATCTCAGGCACACCGAGCCTAGCCGCTGTTACCCCAATAACGGATATGTACTCGATCAAATCCAAAAAAAACGCCAGCCCCCCCAACCTCGGGTGCCCCACCAAGTCACATTCAATCCGCCCCACCACAGCCCCGGCGGCCTGCACCACACCCCCGCTGAAACCCCGCTGTCACCTACCCCGAAACCACTCAAAACGATGACCAAAACACCCGAGAATCTTTTTTAAAATCAAGCGCTTCCTCCCGAGGTTTTTTCCTTTTGCTGTCATCGGATGCTGCGAGATTTGCTACCCATGGTCTCACCCCTCGCCACCCCCGGAGCTACCTCGGTAGCCCAGGCTTGGGACCGAAGCCATGGCGTCATGCAAGAGCCATCTACCCCAACGTACGAACACGACGAAAGGAGATTCTTCATGTTTAAGCGCACTATGATCGCAGCCTCTTTGGTAGTTGCAGCACTGGCTTCGGCCCAATCCATGGCCGCGGTGGTCGGTGGCGGTGCCACTCTGCCGGAAAAACTCTACGGCACCACTGCCGGTACTGGCATTCTCGCGTCCTCCATCCCTGGTTTTAACGCCTACATCGGCGTAGGCAGTGGCGGCGGCAAGAAGGCGTTTTTCGGTAACGATTCGACCCAGCTGAAATTGGCCGCTGGCATCACCGTCGACTATGCGGGCAGCGACTCGATCGTCAGCGGCGCGGAGCTTCTGGCTTACAACAATGACGCCGTCAAGGGCCGCCCAGCCTACGGCGCGCTGATCCAAGTGCCGGCTGCAGCCACCTCGGTGACGGTGCCTTATCACATCAACGGCAAAACCTCGCTCAAACTCACCAGTGTTCAACTGGCCAACATCTTCGCCGGCGTGACCAAAAACTGGAATGAAGTGCTGTTCGACGGCGTTGCCGGCCCGAACCTGCCAATCAAAGTGGTCTACCGTACCGAAACCAGCGGCACTACCGAAATTCTGACCACCCACCTCAAGGCCGTCAGCGGTAATTTGTTGCCTGCTGCCAGCAATAGTTTCGCGACCGCTGTAGGTTTCAACCCAGCCGTAAACCCACCTGCCGGCACTAATTACATCGGCGTGGTCGGCAGCCAGGGTGTTGCCGCCGCTGTTGCCGACGCCAACAACAACGGTGCCATCGGCTACGTCAGCCCTGACTACGCACAGTTCAACGACGCCTCTGCTGTTGCTGCAATCAACGGCGCACTGCCGACCGAAGTCAACGTGCAAGTCACCCTCGATACTGTTGCACCGCCAGCCCTGGGCAGCAACGACGCCAAGGATCCATTGAAGTGGGTGCCTACGTTTGCCAACCCCACTGCGGGCTACCCAATCGTGGGCTACACCAACCTGGTCTTCAGCCAGTGCTACAAAGACACCACCGACACCGCGCGTATTCGTAACTTCCTGAACCGTCACTACACCGGCCTGAACAATGCGGCTGTCAGCAGCCACTCCTTCATTCCGTTGTCTGCCACCTGGCAGAAAGCTGTCCACGACAACTTCTATGCCACCACCAGCGCCTTGCGCCTGGGCGACACCAACACCTGCAACGGTATTGGCCGTCCGCTGTAACACCCCGTCTCGACAGGGTTAGCCCTATCACCGGCAATGACTTCGCGTCATTGCCGGTTTTGTCATTTTCCCGCCAGACCGACCAGTTGAACCGCTGCGCATGAACATTGTGTGACAACAGTTCGGTCGCGCCGCCCGGCAACCGCCTTAAGCAATAACCCCGACCGGTGGCCGCGCAGTGTTTGCGTGCCCGTCGTTCGCCTGCCCCGTCAAAAGGACCTGTAACTGATGCGTTCCCGACTGAAGCTGCCTGCTACCCGCGCCGCCAAGGTGCCTGCCACCGCAGGTCAAGTGTTGCTCCTCAAACCCCTGGCCCAGGTGATTGCGCTGCTGGTGTTTGCCGGTGGTGCCCATGCGGCGCAGCCCCAGGCGTTCAGTTCGGGTTGGTTTGCCGCCAAGGGTGCGGCGCAGGCGGCCGGCAGTGCCCGCCCGGGTGTGGTGGTGCCGGGCACGCCGCCGCCGTTGTCCCAGCAGCAGCGCGGTAACGAGCAGTTGCAACGCTCGTTGCAGAACCTCAATACCAGCGTCGCCGCGATTGCCGCACAACAGGCCGCCCAGGCGGCGGCCAGGAATACTGCGAGTGCGGGGCCGCAGACCATCCACAATGGCCTTGGCGGCAATGGCTTGAACGTGGTGATCGGTGCGGATGGCAAGCCGCTGTTCGTCAATGCCGAAGGGCCGGTGCAGACCGATGCCAACGGCAAGACGCTGGTGTCGATCAAGCAGACGGCTGACAAGGCGATCCTCAATTGGCAAACCTTCAACGTGGGCCGCGACACCACCGTACAGTTCCAGCAGAACAGCGATTGGGCCGTGCTCAACAAGATCAACAACAGCACCGCGCCGAGCCAGATCCAGGGGGCGATCAAGGCCGATGGCACGGTAATGATCGTCAATGGCAACGGCGTGGTGTTCAGCGGCAGCAGCCAGGTCAACGTGCGCAACCTGGTGGCGGCGGCCACGGCGTTCAGCGATGAGCAGTTCACCGCCCGGGGCCTGTACAGCTCAAGTAGCACCGCGCCGAGTTTTGCCCAGGCTGCCGGCAACGTGACGCTCGAGCGCGGCGCGCAGATCAATACCCAGGTGCCCGCCACCTCGACCGCCGGTGGCGGTTATGTGCTGCTGCTCGGCAAAGAGGTGACGAACGCCGGGAGCATTTCCACCGCACGGGGCCAGACCACTCTGGCGGCGGGCGACAGCTTTGTGATCAAGAAGGGCTACAGCACCGATGGCAATGTCACCTCCACCACGCGCGGCAATGAAGTCAGCGCCACCGGCAGCGGCAAGGCCGGCAACAGCGGCCTGATCCAGGCCGCCACCGGCGACATCACCCTGACCGGCCAGCAGGTGCTGCAAAACGGCGTGTTGCTCTCCAGCTCTTCGGTGGAAGCGCGTGGCACCCTGCACTTGAAGGGCACGGGCAACAACGCCAACGTCACCCTGGGTGAGGGCAGCGTCAGCGCGATCCTGCTCGACAGCAGCAACGCCCTCGACAGCCAGCGCGCCGGGTTGATCACACCCTCGGCTGACCAGGCCGGCAATGTCGTGCCCGCAGACGTCTACCGCCGCGACCAATCACTGGTCGAGATCACCAGCGACGCCAGCGTGGACTTTCGCAACGGCTCCTTGACCCTGGCCACCGGCGGCCAGGTGGGCGTCAAGTCTACGCAGCGGACCCTGGTGCGCGAGGGTGCGGTGATCGACGTGTCGGGTGCCATCGGCGTCAAGTTGGCGATGGAGTCCAACAGCGTCAAGGTCAACATCCAGGGTAACGAGCAGCGCGATGCGCCTGTCAACCGTGACGGCAAGGTGCTCAACAACAACGATGTGTGGGTGGATGTCCGCGACCTGGTTTTTGTCCCGGCCGGCACCCACGGTTATGCCACCGACCGTTGGTACACCGCGGGTGGCCTGCTGGAGGTGGGCGGCTATCTGGGCACCCGCAACCACGCAATTGGCGAGTGGATGGCCCAGGGCGGTACGGTGAGCTTCAGCGGCAAGGACGTGGTGACCCAGCAAGGTTCGCAGATCAACCTGTCGGGCGGCACCCTTGACGTGCAGAGCGGCAAGCTCCAGCAAACCTGGCTCAAAGGCCCCGGCGGGCGCTTGTATGAGCTGTCCAGCGCGCCGGGGGATTTGCTCTATACCGGGATCTACAAGGGGTATGAAGACAACAGCCAGCGCTGGGGTGTGACCGACTATTACTACAACCCGCTGATCGCTCCCCGTGAGCGCAGCGAGGCCGGCTACACCGTGGGGCGCGATGCCGGGCGCCTGGTCGTCAGTACCGCCAGCGCGGTGCTGGAAGGGCAGGTCGTGGGTGACACCTATCAGGGTGAGCGTCAGACCCAGGCCGCGCAAAAAGGTCTGGACGGTTACCTGCAATCGCAAAAAGCCGTGGCCCGGGGTGCCGCGCTGGTGGTGGGCAGCTACGTGCCGTACTACGTCAAGGACAGCGCCCAGTTGCAATACGCCCTGGGCGCGGACACAGGCACCGTGAAAAACGTCGTGCTGGGGCAGCGCGCGGCGGCCATCGCGGCCGGGCTGGACTTGAACAGCGTGCTGTCGGCTGAGCGGGCATCCACGCTTTATCTGAACAGCGACGCCTTGAACGCGGCGAAACTGGGGGCGATCAACATCGCCAGCAGTGGTTCGATTCTGGTCAACGGCGCGCTGGAGGTGGCATCGGCGGGTGACATCACCCTGTTCGCACCCAAGGTCGAGGTGAACGCCAACCTGACCGCGCATTCCGGCAGTCTGCAACTGGGCAATGTGCTGACGCAGATTACCCCGACCGGCAAAAACGACGTGACCCTTGGCGGTCGCGGCAGCTTGACGGTGAACCGCGGCGTATCCCTGGACACCAGCGGCCTGTGGAGCAACCAGTGGCTGAGCCCCGGCGATAGCAGCCGCTTGCCCTACCTCAACGGCGGCAGCGTGGCCTTGCGCAGCAGCGCTGATGTGACGCTGGCAGCGGGTAGTCGCGTGGATGTGTCTTCCGGTGCGGCCCTGGATGCCAGGAACCAACTGATCGGTGGCAAGGGCGGCGACCTGACGCTGGCGGCCAACGCCAACAGCGCCGACAGCCGGGGCAACCTGGCACTCAACGGCGAGTTGCTCGGGTATGGGGTCAATGGCGGCGGGCGCTTGAGTGTGCAAGCTGGCAAGGTGTTGATCAGTGCTCAGCCTGTCACGCCTCAAGCGGACACGCTGCAACTCGACAGCGGGTTCTTCAACAAGGGCTTTAGTGCCTATGACATCACCGGCAACGAAGGCTTGCGGGTTGCCGACGGAACTCAGGTCGATGTGACCGCGCCGTTGTACCGCCTCAATGACGCCGCGCAAAACGTGGTAAGCGGCGCTGATTCGCGCAGCGCACTGCAAATCTGGACCCCGCCGCAATACCGGGAAACCCCCACCAAGGGCCAGTTGACGGTGCGCAAAGGCGCGAGCCTGAACCTGCAAGCCGGCAGCGCGTTGTCTACCGCGGCGCAGATGGCGACGGTGCAGGCGCGCATTGGCCAGGGTGCGGTGATCAACGTCGATCCGGGCCAGTCCATCGGTGTGCGCAGCATTGGTCAGTTGACCGTAGACGGCACGCTGAACGCCTGGGGCGGCAACATCACCCTGGGTGGCGTCAGCGTGCAACCTGCCGTGGCCGATGGCGTTGAAGCCAAAGGTCACGACCGTTCGATCTGGATCGGTGAGCACGCCGTGCTGGATGTGGCCGCACGCGCAGCGACTGCGGTTGACAGCCTTGGCCGGCGCTACGGCGTGGTGGGCCAAGGCGGCAATATTGTGATTGGCGGGGTGATCGATCCGGCCACCGGCATCGCCAGCGCCGCCAACCTGTTTGTGGTGGTGCGCGAAGGGGCACGTCTTGACGCTTCCGGCAGCCAGGCGGTGCTGGACCTGTCCGGTGCTGGTTCGAGTAGGGTCGCCAGCCGTGGCGGTAGCATCTCCCTGGCCTCCAACAATGGCCTTTACCTGGATGGCACGCTCACGGCCAACAGCGGCGGCGCCGGTGCCGCTGGCGGCAGCCTGAATGTTGCCCTGGAAACGCCGTTGTACCTCGATACGGCCGCTGCCACTGTGCGCCAGGCGCGTGAATTGATCGTCAGTGCCGCCGATTCAGGCACGCCGTTGCCGAACGGCAGCACTCCCGAAGCGGTCGCGGGCGCCTTAACCTATGGCCATGGCCGGCTGACAGTCCGCCAGGTTAACGCCGGCGGTTTCGACAACCTGTCGCTGTTGAGCAACGGCCTGATCAGCTTTGACGGTGACCTGGCCTTGCATCTGGGGCAGAGCCTGAGCCTGTATTCAGGGGCCATGGCCTTGACCGATGGCGCGGCGCGGCACTCGCAAGTGCTACTGGCTGCGCCCTATGTGCGCCTGGCCGGGGTTGGCAACAACAGCCTGGGTACCGACAACCTCGTGCGCCCGACGGTCCAGGGCGGCGTTTCCACTCAGGCTGCGGCCGGTCTGTTGAGGGTTGCAGCGGCGAATGTGTTGGATGTGCGTGACAGCGTCAACTTCGGCGCCCATGCCGCGAGCTCCAAAGCGTTGGCCAACGCTATTGACCGGCGTGCCTTTGACCAGGCCCATTTGGTCAGCCAGGGGGATATGCGCTTTCTGGCCCGCGGCTCTGACACGACTAAGACCGCCTTGACCACCCAAGCCGACCTGAACCTTACGGCTGCGCAAATTTACCCGGCGACCGGCGCCGTTGCGCAAGTGACGGCGGGCTACACCGGCGGCGACTTTGACCCGGCGCGTACGTTGCGCATCGGTCGCGTCGGCAGCACGGCCCCGGCGCAACCTTATTCAGTGTTTGGCAGCCTAGTGCTGGCGGCCTCGACCATCGAGCAGGGGGGTGTACTGCGAGCACCCATGGGCAGTCTCACCTTGGGCGTGGACGAAGGCATTACCCGTTCAACCAAAGCGGTCAAGCTATTGCCGGGTAGCCTGACCTCCGTCAGCGCCGGTGGCTTGGTGCTGCCGTATGGCGGGACAGTCGACGGCGTGACCTGGCAGTACGACGGAAAACAGGTGGAGTTGCTGGGTGTCGGCGGCACCCGCAGCACAGGCAACGTGGCGGTGGGCGTGGAACTGGCGGGCCGCTCGCTGAATGTGCAGCAGGATGCGGTGCTGGACCTTTCCGGTGGCGGCCAATTGCTCGGCGCGGCATTCATCTCTGGCCGTGGCGGCTCCACCGATGCGCGCTACAACCCCTTGGTGCAAATGGGCGCGGATGGGCGTTTTACCTTGCCGGGGCTGGCGACGAACCCGATCTATGCGATTGTTCCCGGCGGCCAGCCGGGGGTAGCGCCCAGCGGCGGCGAAGCGGGCGCGACCCAGCCGTTGGTGGGGCAACAAATCAGTCTCGGTGCCGGTGTTCCCGGCTTGCCGCCGGGCACCTACACCTTGCTGCCGTCCACTTACGCCTTGTTGCCGGGAGCGTTTCGGGTGGAGATCAACGGTTTGGCAGCACCGTTCGCCAGCGGCTCGCTGCCTGGCGCTTCGGTCATGAACAACGGGTCCTGGTCAACCGAAGGCCTGCTGTCGATTGCCGGCACCGGTATCCGCGACAGTTTGTCGAGCCAGGTGATCGTCACTCCGGCTGCGGTATTGCGCCGTTATTCCCAGTACAACGAAACCGCCTATGCAGACTTCGTTCGCGCTGATGCAACGCGGCTGGGTGTGCCACGCGCGGCGCTTGAAGCGGACGCTAAGACCCTGAAGCTGCGACTGGTGAACGGTGAAAAAGACCTGGCGTTCAACTTTGACGGTGAGGGGCGATTCAAACCCGCACAGGGCGGATTTGGTGCCACGGTGGCGGTGCTGTCCAGCGGCGATATCGAGGTAATTTCAGACACGGCCCAGGCCAGTAGCGGCGCCTCGAGGGTGTCGGTGCGGGCCAGCGACTTGAATGCCTTGGGCGCTGCCCGGCTGGTGGTGGGCGGTGAAATGACCGTGGTGT
Source organism: Pseudomonas sp. MF6755 (assembly GCF_016405635.1). Lineage (NCBI taxonomy): Bacteria > Pseudomonadati > Pseudomonadota > Gammaproteobacteria > Pseudomonadales > Pseudomonadaceae > Pseudomonas > Pseudomonas sp. MF6755. The sequence goes on along the minus strand of NZ_JAEKDA010000035.1, from coordinate 7,204 downwards.
ATGGCCAGGGCGGCAATTTTGTCAGGTCCGACCTGGCTGCAACCACGGCCGGCTCGGTCGTCGTGCGTCAGGGCGCGACCCTGGCAGCGCCGGAAGTGTTCCTGGTAACGGGCAGGTCCCAGGGTGCCATTGAGATTGAGCAAGGTGCATCGATCAATACCCTGGGGCGCGGCAAGGCAGCCTATGACTCGGATGATGGTTTTATCTATCGGCCCGGCAACCGTAGCGTGTTGGCAGTCTCCAATGGGCGCTTGCAGATGTTGGCGCCGACCAGCGGCACCAATGGTTTAGGGCCGGGCAGCATCCTGATCGGCCAATGCACTTCAGGTGCCTGCGGCGGTGAAACCTCACTCTACTCCGAGGGCTCGATTGCCTTTGCCACTACTAACCGGTTTGCCTTGGGTGACAGCGTGCGCTACGGCACCCGCCATCTGGCACTGGCGGTGGGCGGGATTAACGTCGGTAGCACCGAGGCACTGGCCGAAGCCGCCGCGCGAGGTGTGTTGCCGTCGGGCCTGACCCTCAATCAGCAGGTGCTGGATCGCCTGCTGCGTGGCGATACCGGCAACGGCGCACCGGCCCTGAAAAGCCTGGCGCTGACCGCCGGGCAATCGTTGAACTTCTATGGCAGCACTCGCCTGAGTACCCTCGACAGCGCGGGTAAGTCGCTGCTCGATGAACTGATGCTGACCACGCCGGCGATCTATGGCTATGGCACCGCCAGTGATGTGGCACTGATCCAGACCGGCACCCTGGTATGGGGCGGCGACATCAGTGCACCGCCAGCGGTCATCAGCAACGGTGCAGGCACCGGCAGCGGTACGTTGGAACTGCAGGCGCGGCGCATCGAGTTCGGCTATGGCCGCAATGCCCAGCCCGACAGCCTGGCTAACAATGGGCGGATGACCCTGGGTTTTGCCAACGTCAATCTCAACGCCAGCGAACGCATCACTGCCAACCACAAAGGCAACCTGAGCGTGCACCAGGCCCAGGGTGCCTATGAAGCCGGCAAGGGCTTTACCTACAGCGGTGGCAACCTGAACATCACCACGCCTTTGCTGACCGGTGAAGCCGGCTCGGTCAACCGTATCAGCGCCGGTGGCACCGTGACCGTGAAGGCCCCGGCCAACGGCGCGGCACCGGTTGCGGCGGGGGCTATCGACGCCCTGGGCGCCGAATTGCTGTTGTCCGGGCACAGCGTGGCCCTCGATACCTCGGTGGTGCTGCCCAGCGGCAAGCTGACCCTCAGCGCCGATCAAGCGCTGACCCTGGGCGCGGCTTCGCGCCTGGACCTCAGTGGCCGCAAAGTGCAGATCAACGATGTGAGCCAATACAGTTGGGGCGGCGATGTCAGCCTGGAGAGCCGTCACGGTGACATTCGCCAGGCGGCGGGCGCGCTGATCGACCTGTCCGCGCAATTCAACCAGGGCGGCTTGCTCAAGGCCGTGGCCGTGGACACCGGTGCCGGGCAGGTCGACCTGCAAGGGCACGTTCGCGCCGGCAGCAGCGGCTATTACGATGCCGGTGGCACACTGGTGCCGTACAAGGCCGGTGGTGTGGACATCCGTGCGCAACAGGTGGGCGATTTCGCCGCGTTGAATCAACGCTTGAACCAAGGCCAAGTATTCGGTTCGCGCAGCTTCCAGCTCAAGCAGGGCAACCTGGTGATTGGCGATGAACTCAAGGCCAATCAGGTCAATGTGTCGGTGGACAACGGCAACCTGACGGTGGTGGGCGTCATTGATGCCAGTGGCGAGCGGGTCGGCAGCATACGCCTGGCCGCCAAGCAGGGCGTGACCGTTGCCGGCAGTGCTGTGCTGGATGCGCACGGCACGGCGTTGCGGGTCGACAGCTACGGCAAAATCATTGATGCACCGAACCGGGCGATGGTGGAGCTCAACAGCGGCGACGGCCAATTGAGTTTGGCCGAGGGTGTGCGCATCGACCTGCGCCACGGCACGGCGGCGGTTTTGGGCAGTGGCCCGGGGCACTACGACGGCGTGGCCCGGGGCACCCTGGAACTGAATGCACCACGGCTCAATGCCGATGACGTGGCCATCGATGCGAGTGGGGTGCTCAATGTTCAGGGCGCTCGCTCCATCGCGGTAAACGCAGTGGCCCGTTACACCGATGCGCCGGTGGGCATTGAGCCCTCGGCCAGTGGCCGACCGTATCAGGTGATCGACCAGCACTACCTGGAGCAGAAACACGCGCTTGCCCAAGCCTTTATCAACAATGCCTTGAACAACGCTGGGCTGATGACGGGCAAGCTCGCGGGGTTGAACAACAGCCGCTACACCGAGGCGTTCCACTTGCGCCCAGGTGTGGAAATCGTCACCCAGGGCGACCTGGTGGTCAGTGGCGACCTGGACCTTTCCGGTTACCGTTATGCCAGCGTCAACCCCAACACGCCGAAGACCTCGGTGTACGGTTCGGGTGAGGTGGGCGGCCTGGTGGTGCGTGCCGGTGGCAATATCAATGTCTACGGCAGCATCAACGACGGCTTCGCCCCGCCACCTGCGACCCCGGACGACAATGGCTGGGTGTTGACCCCGGGTCTGCAAGGGTTCGGTGCCGATGTGATCGTGCCCGGCCCCGGTGTGGTCCTGGCAAACGGCAGTGCGTTCCCCACCGGCAAGACCCTCAACTACCCGTTGCCGATCCAGGCCACCACACTGGCGCAAGGCACTGTGCTGCCGACCCAGGGTACCCTCGACGCACCCCTGAGCCTGCCGGCCAACACCGTGTTGAGCGCGGCGGTGCACGACAGCGCCGGCAACCTGCTGTATGCCGCCGGCACCTTGTTGCAGCAACCTGTGGTGCTGGCCGCGGGTACGCAACTGGATGCGGGCACGGTGTTGGCGGGCGCCGCCTCCCTGCGTGCCATGACCTGGCCGGCGGGCGTGCCGTTGCCCAGCCGTGGGGCCGTGACGGGCAGTGCAACCGATGGGGTCGTGCTGGCCGGTAACCTGGCACTCAAGGTGGGGGCGCTGATCCCTTACGGCACGGACGTCAAGTTGCCCAATGGTGCGGTGTCGGTGCCGTTGCGCACCGTGACCGGCGCCACCGCACGCCAGAACTGGGCCGTGGCGCCAATGCTGGCCGAGGGCTCGCAATCGTGGTCGTTGCGCCTGGTGTCGGGTGCCGATACCCAGGCTGCCGACACGCGTTCGATCCAGCCAGCCTATTCCGGCGACCTGACCTTGGCGGACACGCACTACGGCATTTACCAGACCCACGAGAAAATAATCGTGCCTGGGCAACCGGCCCGGCCGGGTGGGGCCTGGTACTGGAGTGACTTTGCTGCCGAGTTGTTCGGTGTCGAGGCGGGGACGGCGGTGCCGGAGCCCGAGTGGGGTTCTTGTGACGAGCCTGATATCTGTGTTCGAGTCAATTATGTGTGGAGTGATATCGCCGAAATCTTTGGCTTTGTGCCCGGCCAACCGGTATCGCCTCAGGACGAAAGCTTCTGTGACCCGGAAATGTGCGTGTCCCTGGGCGAACCGATTCCGGCGATACCCGAGAAGGTGACCATTGGGGAGGTGAAACTGGTCTCGCCGGTGAGTCAGCATTTCAGCGTACTGCGTACCGGCACCGGAGATCTGGACCTGATCGCCGCCGGCAATGTGGCGATGCAATCACCCTATGGCATCTATACCGCCGGCGGTTCCAGCGCTTCTCGTGCAGGCAGTGCGGCTGCAGATTTTGACCGGGCCCGTGCCGCCTCGGCGGATGGAACGGTGCTGGGGAGCGCGGCCAAGGCGTATGAAGCCTTGGTCGATGACAACAGCCCATACGCCGCCTGGTATCCCGACGGCGGCGGCAACCTGTTGCTGCGCACGGGCGGTAGCCTGACAGGCGATGTCTGGACGCCAAACCAAGGCGTGGCCATGCCCAATGACGGTCGCACCCAACTCAACAGTGGCAACCTGGGCAACTGGTTGTGGCGTCAAGGCACGGGCAATACCCCTGGCGTGACGCCCACGCCTACCAGTTGGTGGATCAACTTTGGTACCTATGTCAAAGGCGCGGGCAATGCCAACATTCAATTCGAAGACGCCAAGCAGATAGACCTGTTGCCGCGCCTGGTAGGGTTCACCGGTGTCGGCACCCTGGGGGGCGGCAACCTGACCCTGGACCTGGGCAGCGATGCTGGCATGCAGACGCGCCGCGGCTCCCTGGACGGGGGCAGGGCACCGCGCAGTGAAGGGCTGGTATTGGCGGTCGGTAGCACCGGGCGTTTGGTTGACGGTCAATTGCTGCTCACTGGGGGCGGTGACCTGGATGTGCGTATGGGCGGGGATTTGAACCCAGGATTGGACGCTCGCGCCACCCGACTGAATACGGCCGGCCTGCTGTCCGCTGACTTTAAGGCAGAAACGCTCAGCCTCAACGGAGTCTTCACCAACCTGCGCGGTGCCTTGAACCTGCAGGCCGGTAGCCTGGGGGGCATCGCCTTGAACTATGGCGGTATGCGTGGCGATCAGGATGCCAAGGACACTCGGGCCTACTCGCCGTACACCGCGAGCCTGGGGACGGCCACTGGCGGGATCACGCTGATGCTTGGAGACGCGACGGCCAACCTGTCGACCCGAGGTGATCTGGTGCTGGCGGGGGCCGGCGACCCTGGGCGTGTGTCTACCGAGAATAACCAGGCGTTCAGCTACAACGGCAAAGACTATGGCAATGGGACCACCTGGTTCTCGCTGTGGACCGAGCGTACGGCCATCGACTTATTCTCTGCGGGCGGCAGTTTGACACCTAGCGTGCAGAGTGTGTCGCTTAGCGCAGGTGGCAGCACTGAGCCGTTGAAAGGGCAGAACTACTCCAGCTCGGATGGGCGTTTCATCTTCCCCTCCAAACTAGGTGGGGTGGCAGCCAATGGCAGCATCTACCTCGGTGCTTCCGCGTTAGGCAGCGGCCCGCAGCCCAACAACCCTGCCTACTCGCTATTGCTGGCGCCATCGAGCAATGGGCGGCTGGCGATGCTGGCCGGCGATTCGATCTACGCCAGTGGCTATGCCGTCAACCAGTCGGGTGACAGCCTGGGCTCGATACCGACGCCGTTCGCGCCAGCCTTTGTGGGCCGGGACGGGTTCAACAGCGTCGTCCACAACCTGGGCAGTGATGCCCTGCAGGCTGACTTTTCCTTGTTTGCCTTGCGCAGCCCGACCGATCTTGCGCGCCCGTCCTCCCAGGCAGAACCGGCCAGGTTTTATGCGCGGCAAGGCGATATCGTAGGGGTGCGCAGTGGCGAAATCATTACGTTCAACGGCTCACGCCAGGGGCAGGTTCGCTATGAGTCGGCAGGCCCGGTATGGATTCGCGCGGGGCGTGACATTGTCAGTTCAGGCACGTATTTGGGCTCGCCGACGCTGTTCCCCGCGCTGTTGGGCTACAACGGCGATTACACCGGTGAAAGCCGCGGCAACCTGTTCGTGCACAGTCGTCCCGAGGATGTCTCGGTGGTGTCGGCCGGGCGCGACATTATCTACAGCAGCTTCAACGTTGCCGGCCCCGGTGCCCTGGAAGTCAGTGCCGGGCGCAACCTGTTGATGGAAGACAAAGCCTCCATCACCAGCCTGGGCCCGGTGGTTGCCGGGGATTCGCGACCGGGTGCATCTATCGTGCTGGAAGCCGGGGTAGGGCCTAATGGCCTGGATTACCTGAAGTTCGTCACCCCTTATCTGGACCGCGCCAATCAGGCCGTCGAAGGTGTTCCCCTGGCCACACAGGCCGGCAAGGTGGCGAAAACCTACGAAGCCGAACTGCTGCAATGGCTCAAGCAACGCTATGCCTTCAGTGGTGACGCCGACCAGGCCCGCGCCTATTTCGCGGGCTTGGGCCCTGAGCAACAACGCCTCTTTGCCCGCACGGTGTACTTCGCCGAAGTGCGTGAGGGTGGCCGTGAATTCAACCTGGCTGCAGGCCCGCGTGCGGGTAGCTTTGTGCGCAGTCGCGTGGCTATCGACGGGCTGTTGCCGAGCAAGGACGTGGCGGGTAACCCCATCGTGTATGACGGCGATATCACCCTGTATGGTGGCGCCGGGGTGCATACCCTGTTTGGCGGCAATATCCAGATGCTCACCCCGGGCGGGCAACAAGTGTTCGGCATTGAAGGCACTGCACCGCCGGCGACTGCCGGTGTGCTGACTCAAGGTGCCGGGGACATCCAGCTGTATGCCCAGGGCAGCATCCTGCTGGGCCAGAGCCGTATCATGACCACCTTTGGCGGGTCGATACTCGCCTGGTCCAACGCCGGCGATATCAACGCCGGCCGTGGCGCGAAAACCACCGTGCTCTACACCCCGCCCAAGCGGGTGTATGACACCTGGGGCAACGTGACGCTGTCGCCCAACGTGCCAAGTTCCGGTGCGGGTATTGCCACCCTGGCCCCGATTGCCGAAGTGCCGGCCGGTGACATCGACCTGTTGGCCCCGGCGGGCACCATCGACGCGGGCGAAGCGGGCATCCGGGTCTCCGGCAACGTCAACATTGCCGCGTTGCATGTGGTCAACGCGGCCAACATCCAGACCCAGGGCAAGTCTTCCGGGGTGCCGGTGACAGCGGCGGTGAACACCGGCGCGATGACCTCGGCCAGTGCGGCGGGGGCGGCGGCGTCTCAGGCGGCGGAAGATGCAGCGCGCAGTCAGCAGGCGGCGGCGAAGCAGGGCAGGGCGTCGATCGTGACGGTGGAGGTGCTGGGTTTTGGCACCGAGCCGGTGCCGCGTGAGCCGCAGCAGAAGACCTCCGGGTATAACCCGGACAGCCCGGTGCAGGTGTTGGGCGCGGGGCCTTTGAGTGAACAGGCGCGGGCGCGGTTGACTGACGAAGAGCGCAAGCAGATCAGTTTGTAGCAGGACCTCTCGATGTAGCTTTGGGGTGATCAGTGATTGCCCCTTTTTTTATTGGGTTTGACCGAGTACATATCCGTTATTTAGGTAACGGCCACTATGGGTTCCGCTCTTACATGAACTGCCCCCCGAATGTTGGACACCTGACCCCTCGGGAGGGTGTTCCATGACGAAATACAACCTAGCGCTCAAGCAATCACTGATTGAAGAGTGTCTGTCTGCCAGTAGCGTTCATGAGGTGGCCCTCAAGCATGGCTTGAGTCCATCGCTGCTGCGGCGCTGGATCAAGGGTTTTGAAAAGCACGGCGCCTCTGGCTTGATTGCCAAGTACAGCCATTACGATGCCCCGT
>NZ_JAEKDA010000034.1:0-29815 GCF_016405635.1 Pseudomonas sp. MF6755 | reverse complement strand
TCTACCGGGATCTGACTGAAGTCTCGGGCTACGAACTGGAAACCGCTGGAGTGCTCAAAGGCGGTCGCAAGTTCTGGGCGCTGGCCCGTACTGGGCAAGGCACGACGCTCCGTGGTAACGACCAGGTAAACGGCTACCTGCTGCTTGCCACCTCCTGTGACGGCACCCTGGCCACCACAGCGACCCCGACCATGGTACAGGTGGTCTGCAATAACATGCTGACCATCGCCCTGGACGGCACCACCCGCGCGATCAAGGTGCCCCACAACACCCGCTTCGATCCGCAAGCAGTGAAAAAGCAGTTGGGTATTGCTGTCTCTCAATGGGACGAGTTCATGTACCAAATGAAAAATTTATCCGAGCGAAAGGTTCAGTGGCGTGAAGCAATGGGCTTCTTCACGAACGTACTGCGTGACACCAGCACTGATAGTCCGCTACCGCCAGTCCTTCCCAATGAACGGGCGCTACGCAAGGTGCAGAGCCTACATGAAGGTCAGGACGAGGATCGACATTAGAATCAGCTCAAGGTACCGCCTGGGGATTACTCAATGCTGTAACCAAGTATACGGATCACGAGCGACGGTCCAAGAGCAGTGAGTACCGGGTCGACTCCGCTTGGTTCGGCCAAGGAGCAGCGCTCAAGCAGAAAGCCCTCAAATCCGCACTTCTATTGGTGGCATAAAGCGGCGGGCAACCGGCTGCACGCTTATCCTAACCTTCCAATTCCTGGGATATTTGTGACAGGAGCATTTCCTTGGACATTTCCGGATCCTGGAGCAACTGGCTTTTGATAAGCACAGTTGCGGGATGAACTCCAAGATGGGCAGAAAGCTCAATTAATTTTTCTACGGAAGGGCTTTTCAAGCCTCGTTCAACATCGCTGACGTAGCTCTGGCTCGGAGCAAGCTGCTCTTGGGCAATACCATGTCTGCTCCTCAGGATTTTCACTGCCATCCCGAAGGCTTGCTTTGAGTTCATTTCTGTTGCTCGCAAAAGCAACGATGAAGCCTTCGGAAGCGCAAAAGCACTATACTCGATTGAGCATATACAGCTAAAATTCGAAAAAACCCTTACACAATTTTTTGATTGGATCGAATGCAAGCAACTAACCACGTGATTGCCATCTCGCAGAGCTAGCTCGTCCCTCTCGTCACCAAGTGGCTCAACGAGTACACACCCTACGGATCGTCAACGGTGGTTACGGCTTTCCAGAAAAAGCAGGGATACATGCATCTTGCTTTTGTTTTTTCTATGCGCTTTTAAATCTGAAAAGGGAATCACATGAAAATCGTGTACAAAATATTTGCGCTTACTTTGATGACGTCCTCTGCATACGCTGTTGATCTATATAGCCAATATTCAACTCCCGACTCTATAAGTTGCACTGGCCCGAACAACAACGTATGCACCGACACTACCCGACCTGACGACATTGTCGTCCAATATAAAGATGCCTATGGCAAAGTCACCATGCAACAAGAGCCCTCTTTTGAAATCATTACTTGTATACGCATTTTAGACAAGTGCATTGATAACGATCGAAACTATCGAGGAAAATCGATAACGGGTCGCGATGTCAAATATGTGGCGTTCAAAGATTTTTATATTTATCCGGGCGGTGACGGCAAAGATTGGGCATACAAAAATGGTACGGGACCTCTATTCGGAGGCGCTCCAGCAGGCAACGTCGTAGGAGCACCTGCGACCTCCACAGTTAAAGCAACGGCTACAGCTACCGGCACCTATGACATATGGTGCGATCCGCAAGGCAATAGCTGCGATCTAACCATAGACGGTGGTAGTGACATGGTCAACCGTGATCGACTACCGGTTTACGTACCGATGGCTTCTGATACCAGTAACTGCTCCATGGAGTTTTGCTATAACTCAAAGCAGGACGTAATTGGTTTGAACCCAGGGTACGCACTCTGGAAAAAGTAACGCCTATTCCCGCTGGCTCGCCAAGAGCCTGAGTATCAAATGTACTCACTCTGGTTGGGCCATGGCGCTGTCATCAAACAACGCGCCCTGCAGCGCTGTGCTGGAACTCGCGGCCTAGCAACACTCATTTACTCAACTATTAAAGCGCCTGGCCAGCTTCTGTTGGCCGGGCTTTTTTTTGGTTCTTTACGGATTACCGGGAAAGACGCTCTTGATCTTCATGAAAAAGAACTCGCTGTACCGGTAGCCATACGCCATGCGCTTGATGACTTTAATTCGATTGTTTATCCCTTCCAGTTGCCCTGTATGCATCGGCCACCTAACTCGGCTCACAATCCTTCGCCAATAGCGTTTCAGTCGTTTTGCAAACTGAACTGGATGCGTTTTTTTTGACTTCAAACCCTTGCGCCGGGCAATAGATTACTTATTGAACATTTTGTAAAAATCCGTAACATTGCCCGCCATGATACTCGAACAGCTCAAAGCCCTGGGGAATGACACTCGCATGCAAATGATGGAGTGGCTCAAAGACCCACTCAGTAATTTCCCACCTCAGGATCATGGCGATCCTGCCATAGGGGTGTGCGTAACCCATTTGCAGCACAAGGCAGGGCTTTCACCTTCTACCGCGTCTGCACACTTAGCTATCTTGCAACGTGCAGGCTTCGTGCTAACCACCCGCATCGGAAAATGGACTTACTATCGACGCAACGAGGTGGCGATTGATGACTTTGCGGCTAGGCTGACCATCGATTTGTAATTTTTAACCTTTCATTTCGTTATTTCGCGTAATTAGAAAACACAAGGAAACCCCGATGAGCAACAAAACAATCTTCGTCCAACCCGGTGGCGGCTATGAAAAGGTTGTGGTTGGCAGCAGCGAAGCCCGAGCCGCAGCCCACGGCGAAATCACCGTGCGCCTGCACGCCAACTCGCTTAACTACCACGACTTCGCGGTGGTCAGCGGTATGTGGGGCCCTAGCGAAAAACGCATCCCCATGGCCGATGGTGCAGGTGAAGTCATTGCTGTCGGCCCAGATGTCACTGAATTCAAGGTGGGTGACTCGGTCGTCAGTACCTTCTTCCCGGAGTGGATCAGCGGCGCGCCACTAGTTGAAGGCTTTGTTAGCGTGCCAGGTGATGGAATTGACGGCTACGCTCGTGAGCAAGTGACTGCCCAAGCCACATCGTTCACCCTCGCGCCGACCGGATACAGCCACGCTGAAGCGTCGACGCTCACCACTGCCGGCCTTACTGCATGGCGCGCTCTGATGGCCGATGACTCACTCAAGCCGGGCGATACCGTGCTCGTTCAAGGCACTGGTGGCGTTTCAATTTTTGCCCTGCAGTTCGCTAAAATGGCCGGCGCTACCGTCATTGCTACCTCTTCAAGCGACGAAAAACTTGAACGTCTGAAAGCACTAGGCGCTGATCATGTGATCAATTATCGCAAAGATCTTAACTGGGGCGAAACTGCACGCGCTCTAACGGGGGGCCGCGGTGTTGATCACATCATAGAAGTCGGCGGCCCTGCGACGCTTGAGCAATCGATGATTGCAATTCGGGTTGCTGGTCACATCTCCGTCATCGGGATACTGAGTGGCGTAAGCGGTGCAATGAATTTTGTACCGGCATTGATCAAGCAAGTGCGCCTGCAGGGTGTGTTGGTAGGCAGCCGCAGCCAGCAGCAAGATATGGTCCGAGCCATCAACGTTAATGGTATGCGCCCGATTATTGATCGTCATTTCCCTATGAGCGAGATTGTCGAAGCGTTCAAGTATCAGGAAACCAACCAGCATTTCGGCAAAATTTGCCTGGATATCTAAGCGCGCATGAATGGCCATGATCCGTATGCCCACCTCAAAGTCGTGCCGAGGTGGCTGCCGACGCAGCGCGAGACGGATTTGCCCATTGCTGTCTGTCGCAACCGGCAGCAGTGGGTCGACTCACCCATGCTGTGCTCCGAGGCAATCAGCTAAGAAGCAGTCATTCTAAGTGCCATGAAACGATTCGATTTAGCCCCTCTAGTCAAAGCAGAATCATTAGGGCTACAACGATTTTGTCATGCAGTTATTGGGTTGAAGAATAGACAATCGTAGGCATTCTCACAGAGCCATGGTCGCTCTCTGCCGGTCATGGTCACGCAACGTGATGGTGAAATCCGATGCAAATGCTTGGTCAGGTCGAATGCAAATGGCTGGGCAAGCCCGTGCAATTACCCACCGTTCTAGCCCACAGATCCGGATAATCCGCCCAGCAGCCGTTCCGGCTCAAGCCATAGTACGGGCAGCGCGATGTTTTTCGTCAAATTTGACGCGTACAGCTCGTTGTCCAAAACTCTGGCGGGCCGCTTGGTTTACGATGGATGTCAAAACTCGTTCCCAGCCTAAGCAATGCTGTAGCAAAATCAGCTCGACTCGAGAAGAGCTGCAATTTGCTCCCCTCCGGCGAGTATCGTAGATCTTTCTTCCTAACGCGGCGGCGATCATCGGACCGACATAATGCTGCGCATCAAATGAAGTGATGGCTGGCTCACGAACTGCGATTATCAAGATTTCGTCGGAGGGCTTGCTCAAAACCCAAAGTAGACGACTGGTCTAATTGTTGGTATGGTGCGTCCATGAATACGATGACCACCACCGATGTACGGCAACACATCCTCGACACGGCTCAAAACATCATTGCCGGGCGAGGATTCACAGCTGTTGGTTTGAGCGAAATCCTTAAATCTGCGAATGTGCCAAAAGGTTCGTTCTATCATTACTTCAATTCCAAGGAAGCATTTGGCGAGGCGCTCTTGGAGAGCTATTTCAGTGACTACATGGTGCAATTGGAAACGCTATTGAACCGTCCAAGTGTATCAGCAGCACAACGCTTGCTGGCCTACTGGGCTACCTGGATTGAAACCCAATCAGCCTGTTATCCCGCCGAGGGGAAATGCTTGGCAGTGAAGCTTGCAGCGGAAGTCAGTGATCTATCGGAGCCAATGCGTATGGTGCTCCAGGATGGCATGGAAGGAGTAATTACTCGTCTCGCCAATGTGGTGAGTGACGCTGTAAACGATGGTTCTCTGCCGGGCGATACTGACACCCGCGGCTTGGCGACCATGCTGTACCAACTTTGGCTCGGAGCCAGTCTAAGGACCAAGGTCACGCGTGATCAGATGCCTTTGCAGGCGGCCTTCGAGACTACTTCTCTGTTACTCAGTCAGGTATCCGACCGATGAAATTTTCATTGTAAAAAATTTACTCAAAAAATATACGACTGGTCTATTTAATCGGAGTTAAAGCAATGTTTAATTTTGACTTCTACAACCCTACGCGAATCGTCTTCGGCAACGAAACCATCAGCCGCCTGGATGAACTGGTTCCGGCTGCGGCCCGCATCCTGCTGCTCTATGGTGGCCAGAGCGCTCGTGCAAACGGTACGCTCCGCGAAGTCCGTGACGCATTAGGCTCTCGGGAAGTGCAAGAATTCGGGGGTATAGAGCCAAACCCCAGCTATGAAACGCTAATCAAGGCTGTTGATCAGGTTCGCACCCATCGCTTGGATTTTCTCCTGGCTGTCGGTGGAGGTTCGGTCATCGATGGCACCAAGTTCGTTGCCGCTGCTGTTGGCTACGAGGGTGATGCTTGGGACATTCTGGAAACGCGGGGTGCAAGTATTCGACGAGCGCTGCCATTTGGCACCGTTCTGACCCTACCGGCAACTGGCTCGGAAATGAACAATGGAGGCGTGGTTACTCGCCGGGCGACACAAGACAAGCTGCCGTTTCGAAGCGCTTACATGTTTCCACAATTCTCGATTCTCGATCCCACCAAAACCCAAACCCTCCCCACCCGTCAACTCGCAAACGGCGTTGTCGATGCGTTCGTGCATGTCATTGAGCAGTACCTGACCTACCCAATCGATGCGCGCGTCCAAGATCGTTTTGCCGAAGGTCTTTTACAAACGCTGATCGAAATTGGCCCCCTTGTACTGAAAGAGTCCGCGGACTACAGCACGCGTGCCAACCTCATGTGGACGGCCACTTTGGCGCTCAATGGCCTGATCGGAGCGGGCGTACCACAGGACTGGTCCACCCACATGATCGGCCATGAGCTCACCGCGCTGTACGGCATCGATCACGCACGGACCCTGGCCATCGTACTTCCTGCGAACCTAGAGATTCGTCGTGAAGCCAAGCGCGCGAAGCTGCTGCAGTACGCCGAGCGGGTTTGGCAGATCAGCCAAGGGGACAAAGAACAACGGATTGACATGGCCATACAACAGACCCGGATGTTCTTCGAGAGCCTGGGCTTACCGACGCACTTATCCGCCTACAAGCTCGGCACTGACGCTATAGATGCGCTAATAAACCAGCTCGACACACACCACCTCACCGCACTCGGCGAACACAACAACGTCAGTTTAGACGTCAGCCGCCGTGTGCTTGAAGCGAGCCTATAAGCCAACCTCCAGCACTGCTTATCCACACAGGCAGCGCATTACAAAACATCCACAAGCATGCACAACTGCAAGGTATACGACATGAAGATTCTCCTCGTTCTGACTTCCCACGACCAGCTTGGTGACACTGGCGAGAAGACCGGTTTCTGGCTCGAAGAGCTGGCCGCGCCTTACTACGCCTTCATCGACGCTGGCGTGCAAGTGACCCTAGCATCGCCGAAAGGCGGTCAACCACCCATCGACCCAAAGAGCAATGAGCCCGACTTCCAGACAGACGCCACCCGTCGCTTTCAGACCGATTCAGTCGCCACTCACGCGCTGGCCAACACCGAGAAACTGAGCGACGTGATCAGTTCCGAGTTTGATGCGGTGTTCTACCCTGGCGGCCATGGCCCACTGTGGGATCTTGCGGAGAACACCTTTTCTATCTCTCTGATCGAGCAATCAATCCAATCCGGCAAACCTGTCGGAGCGGTTTGTCACGCACCAGCGGTTTTGCGCCATGTCAAGTGTGTAGATGGCAAACCTCTGGTTGCAGGCAAGACAGTAACCGGTTTCAGCAATAGCGAGGAGGCTGCGGTGGGTCTAACTCAAATCGTGCCTTTCCTGGTAGAGGATATGCTCAAGGCAAATGGTGGGCGCTATACCAAGGGTGCTGACTGGAGCGTTCATGTCGAAGTCGATGGGTTGCTCGTAACTGGCCAGAACCCAGCTTCCTCTGAAGCTACGGCTCACTCGCTGCTCAAACTGTTGGCCTGAGACTACGTCAATGTCCGCCTACGTAGTCTTCACACGTGAACACACCACAGACGAGGCTGAGTTGAAACTCTATGCCCGTAAAGCACCGGCGGCACGCCAGGGTCGGAACCTCACACCATTGGCCTTCTACGGCCAACTGGAGGTGCTCGAAGGCGGACCGATTGAGGGCGCAGTCATTCTTCAATTTCCGGACATAGCAGCAGCTCGAGAGTGGTACTCCAGCCCCGCCTACCAAGAGGCACTGCAACATCGTCTTAAAGGTGCGGTTTACAGAGTATTCCTGATTGATGGCATCAATCATTAGTAAATGCACCAAAATATTCCCGCAGTTTAGGTCCTGTCTACTTACCAGCCTCATTAACAAATCAAATTTACTTAAAATTACTGGAGAAACAGCATGGCATACGCATCCGTTAATCCCTATACAGGTGAAGTTCTAAAAAGTTTTCCAGATGCAACAGATATTCAGATTGAACAGGCTCTTGAGGCGTCTCACAACGCATTTCTTGTCTGGAAGAATTGCTCAATCGCAGAGCGTGGGGCCGTCCTTCAGCGAGCTGCCGACCTGCTGCGCGCGCGAGCAAACGACTATGCCCGGTTGCTAACACTGGAAATGGGCAAGATCACTGCCGAAGCATTAGGTGAAGTAGAAATCTCAGCAAGTATCTTTGAGTATTACGTTAAACATGCAGAAGCTTTGTTAACTCCGCAGAAGCTGCCGGTAGCCGACCCAGCCGAGGGTGAAGCAATCTTGGTCCATGAGCCGTTGGGCACTATCCTGGCCATTGAACCATGGAACTTTCCTTACTATCAAATTGCTCGCATTCTCGCACCACAGTTGGCAGCGGGTAATACCGTGCTGCTCAAACATGCTTCAAACGTACCGCAATGTGCCGAAGCTTTCGAACAACTACTGCTTGATGCTGGTCTACCTGCTGGCGCATTCAGCAACATGTACGCAACTCGCCAGCAAATCGAGACAATCCTCAACGACTCTCGAGTACACGGGGTGGCACTGACCGGTTCCGAAGGCGCAGGTGCCATCATCGCCTCCCAGGCTGGCAAGGCACTGAAGAAATCTACATTGGAACTGGGGGGGGCAGATGCCTTCATAGTTCTGCGCGACGCTGAACTGAAAAAGACCGTGAAGTGGGCTGTTGTAGGCCGTCACTGGAATGCTGGACAGGTGTGCATATCATCCAAACGCATGATTGTAGTGGAAGAAGTCTACGATGAGTTCCTGCGCCTTTATGCCGAAGGTGTAGCACAACTGAAGGCCGGCGACCCGTTCGATCCGGAAACAAATCTAGCCCCCCTGTCATCTCAAACTGCCGCCGACGAAATCCGCGCGAAGATTCGTGAAGCAGTCAACTACGGTGCTACGGCCACCGAGGTTGGGCCCAAGGTACCAAGCAAGGGTGCATTTGTTCAACCGACCATTCTGACCAACCTGACGCCTGATAACCCTGCCTACTACTGGGAGTTCTTCGGTCCAGTCTCGATGATCTTACGAGCTAAAGACGAAGAAGACGCGATAGTTATCGCCAACGACTCTCCGTTCGGGCTCGGTGGTTCGGTATTCACCGCAGACGCCCAGCATGGTGTTGAGGTTGCTAAGCGCATCGAGACAGGCATGGTGTTCGTCAATCACCCAACGTCATCGAAAGCCGACCTACCTTTCGGCGGAATCAAAAGATCTGGTTACGGTCGCGAGCTGATTGGTTTGGGAATCAAGGAATTCGTCAACCACAAGCTGATTAACGTCATGGATATCGACGCGCCGTTCTGACTTACATCTTCACCTCAATGCAAACAGGCCTCAGTGCTTTTATGCAGCAGCCCCCCCTCTTCGATGAAGAGATCGGGGGGGGGCTGGACTACGTTGCCAAGCCTGGCGCGCAGCACAGCGCGCTCCCCGCCGATCCAGAAGCAGGCTGAAAAAGTGCGGCGATAGGAATGCCTGCGCGAATACACAACTACATATTGACATATATCAATATCTCAAATAATCTCAACCAAACCCATCGCACTTACCTCAGGAGGTAACCCATGCAAAATTCCAGTGATACCCATCCGAGCTACCTTCCCGACAACAGCTACGGCCTGTTTATCGACAACCAGTGGGTGGCGGCCGAAAATGGTGAAACCCTCGACATTATCAACCCCGCCAACGGAAAAATTCTCACCAACATCCCAAACGCCACAGCTGCCGACGTCGACCGCGCGGTGCAGGCCGCAAAACGCGCCTTCGTGACCTGGCGTACCACCTCGCCAGCGGAACGCGCCAATGCGTTGTTGAAGATCGCCGACCTGCTGGAAGCCGATGCCGATCGGTTCGCCGTTCTGGAAACCCTTGATGTAGGCAAACCCATTCGTGAAAGTCGCTCCGTCGACATCCCACTGGCGATTGATCATTTCCGCTACTTCGCCGGCGCAATCCGCAGCCAATCGGATGAGGCGGTCATGCTGGATGAGCAAACACTCAGCATCGCTCTCAGTGAACCCCTCGGCGTCGTGGGCCAAGTGATTCCGTGGAACTTCCCGCTTCTTATGGCCGCCTGGAAGATCGCTCCAGCCATCGCGGCGGGTAACACCGTAGTCATCAAACCTTCTGAGCTAACCCCGGTAACCATCCTTGAACTGGCGAAGATCTTCGCCAAGGTACTTCCGGCCGGCGTGGTCAACATCGTCACAGGCTTAGGCACCTCAGTTGGCCAGGCCCTACTGGATCATCCAGACCTGCGCAAGCTTGCCTTCACTGGCTCGACGCGTGTCGGCGAACTCGTCGCCAATGCGGCAGCGAAGAAAATCATTCCTGCCACCCTTGAACTGGGCGGCAAGTCAGCCAACATCGTTTTCCCCGATGCGAACTGGGACAAGGCCGTGGAAGGCGCAGTCCTCGCCATCCTGTGGAACCAAGGCCAAGTCTGCGAATCCGGCGCACGGCTGTTCGTTCACGAGTCCATCTACGAGCAATTCCTGGCTGAGCTCAAGCATAAGTTCGAAGCTGTGCGTGTGGGTGACCCATTGAACCCAGACACCATGATGGGCGCACAGGTCAGCAAGACCCAGATGGAACGGATCCTCGGCTACGTTGATATCGCCAAACAGGAAGGTGCCGAGGTACTGATCGGCGGCGGTCGCCTTACAGGTGCCGATTACGATGCCGGCTTCTTCATCCAGCCAACGATTCTGGTCGGTGTTCGCAACGATATGCGCGTCGCCTACGAGGAAATTTTCGGCCCTGTTCTGTGCGTCATTCCTTTCAAGGATGAAGCGGAGGTCATCGCCATGGCCAACGACTCCGAGTACGGCCTAGCGGGCGCAGTCTGGACCCAAGACATCAACCGGGCGTTACGTGTGGCACGCGCGGTGGAAACCGGACGTATGTGGGTAAATACCTACCATGAGATCCCTGCCCACGCCCCCTTTGGTGGCTATAAGAAATCTGGCCTAGGACGGGAAACTCACAAGTCAATGCTGGAAGCCTACAGCCAGAAGAAGAACATCTACGTCAGCCTCAACGAAGCACCGCTCGGGCTCTTCTGACCTCGCTGATCCATGTTTTTTTGACCTATAACATCGAATATTTTAGATATGCAGGTAAACGAAATGACACAATCAGAACTTTTTAAAACCACTCAGCTGGGCCCATACACCCTCAAGAACCGTATCGTTCTGCCGCCACTGACGCGTTCGCGCAGCTCCCAACCCGGCAATATTGCGAACGACCTAATGGCCACATATTACCGTCAGCGCAGCGGTGCTGGCTTCATGGTGACCGAGGGCACACAGATCGAACCCCGAGGACAGGGTTATGCCTGGACACCCGGCATTCATAGCCCAGAACAGATACAAGGCTGGCGTAAGGTCACCGACGCTGTTCACGCCGAAGGGGGGGTGATCTTTGCTCAACTTTGGCATGTAGGCCGCGTGTCGCACACATCGCTGCAACCCGGTGGTGAAGCGCCCGTCGCGCCATCAGCCATCCGCGCGGACAACGTCAAGGTGTTCATCGAAACTGGCCCCGGCACGGGTGCACTGGCCGACCCATCGACCCCCCGAGCCCTGTCCACCAAGGAGGTAAAGGAACTGGTTGAGCTCTACGCCCAAGCAGCCCGAAATGCTTTGGACGCAGGTTTTGACGGGGTGGAGCTTCACTGCGCGAACGGGTACCTGGTAAACCAGTTCATTTCGGCCCATACCAACCAGCGTGATGATGAATATGGCGGTTCGCTGCAGAACCGTCTTCGCTTCCTGCGCGAAATCACCCTGGCCGTTGCTGGTGTCGTCGGCAAGGAGCGCATGGGAGTTCGCTTCGCCCCGCTGTTCGCGACCACAGACGAAGACCGCGTATACCTTGGCCTGGTCGAAGAAGATCCTCACCAAACCTACATCGAGGCAGTGAAGATCCTCGAGGAAGTGGGCATTGCCTACCTGTCGCTCGCCGAAGCCGATTGGGAAAACGCACCCGAGCTGCCTGAGACGTTCCGGGAAGATGTTCGTAAGACCTTCAGCGGCAAGATTCTCTATGCCGGCAAGTACACCGCTGAACGAGGAAATCGCGTGATAAAAGCTGGCTGGGGCGACCTGATCGCTTTTGGTCGCCCCTTCATTGCGAACCCCGACCTGCCCGCTCGTATCGCCAACAACTGGCCGCTTCACCCAGTTGATCCAAGCAGCATGTACGGCGGTACCGATAAGGGCTACACCGACTACCCGACTTACAAATCCTAAACGCTCAATGCCACGCCCCATAACTCAGGGGCGTGGCTCAGCGTTTGCTGACCGAGGAAGTTAAGCATGTACCAACCGAGCACGATCCCCTACCAAGAGCATAGGGGATTCAAACGAACCTTCAGGCAGGGTCATCTAAGCCTTGGGCTGTTCTTTCCCCTAGAGGCTTTCGAAGGTGATACACCGAGCATGCTAGATCAGGTCGCGCTGGCCAAACGTGCAGAGGCACTTGGTTTTTCGGCGCTCTGGTTTCGCGACGTCCCACTCAGGGACCCAAGCTTCGGCGATGTCGGCCAGGTTTTCGACCCTTGGGTGTATCTGGGCTACATGGCAGCCCATACAACAGAAATCGCACTAGGTACCGCCTCCATCGCCCTTACTTTGCGTAATCCCTTGCACACGGCAAAGGCCGCAGCGAGCATTGATCAGTTGAGCGGAGGTCGCTTGCTCCTGGGAGTAGCCTCTGGCGATCGTCCCGTGGAGTTTCCCGCATTCAGCATTGATCCAGAAAAGCGTGGCGAGACCTTTCAAGAAAACTTCAATGTGATACGCCAAGCCCATCGAACACACTTCGAGCCCATTCGCTGGAGTGGCGGCGAGTTAGTGGGGGCCGACCTCGTTCCCAAACCTACGACTCGGGAAATACCGCTATTCGTAACCGGACACAGCCGCCAGCCGCTCGATTGGATCGCACGTGAAAGCCATGGATGGATCAACTATCCACGTCCGCCAAAAATACAGCGACTGATCGTGGAGGATTGGCGACAGGAAATAGTTAAACAGTGTGGCACTATCTACAAGCCGTTCTTGCAATCGCTTTATATCGACCTGGACGAACACCCGTCCACGCCGCCCTCGCATATCCATCTAGGATTTCGACTAGGACGTAACCACCTTCGGGCCTTGCTGGATACACTTCAGGAAATCGGTGTAGATCACGTCATCCTGAACCTCAAGTATGGTAAACGCCCCGCAGCAGAGGTTATCGAGGAACTTGGCAAGCATATCGTCCCGCAATTCGGCGTCCAGGCTTCTGATAGTGCTGCCTGACAGAGCAACAATACTTCAGCCAGGAGCGGCCAGTCCTTGCAACAGACGGCGGGCGCAGAGGTCACGTCAATACCTTCCATTTTTCTGCGCAAACCCGGAAGATATCTAAATATCGCAAAAAACAGGTATCAACATTCCATGACCATTGACGTCAACGAAGCACTGAAAGCATTGGCAAACCCGATGCGCCTTGCCATCCTCAATTGGCTCAAGGATCCCAGGACAATCTTTCCAGAGCAGGAGGTCGACCCAGAAACGGTAGGCGTGTGCGTCAGTATCATCCAAGAGCGCACGGGCCTCTCGCAGTCCACCACATCGCTTTATCTCGCAGCTCTGCAGCGCGCGCAATTGGTGACATCGCAGCGGATCGGCCCCTGGACCTACTACAAACGCCACGACGAAAATATCGATGCCTTTTTCAAAGCGCTGCAAGAAAAAATCTAAGACTGAAGAAACCTTGTATTTCTGGCTGATTTCAGTGCTTGCCGATTTCAAAAACAGCAATCTGACCAAGTAACGATCAACTAACCCGTTCATTTATGAGTTTTTAGCCGCAGCGAGCATTTGGTAGCGGGTATACTCTGCATTACGCCCCCATCTCGCCTGGGGTGATCAGCAAATACCGGCCAGCCAGGACATGTGCAGGTTCGACAGATCGAACAACTTGACCTGTGGCGCGGCGTTCTTCACTACCCAGTGGAAACGCACTTTGGTTTCGCCAAACTGTCACTTAATCACTCTGAAACCGGAGCGGTATACGCAAAATACTGCACATTCCAGAGAGAAGCGCGAAGCCTCCTAGTGGTCTTTTACGGCCGACCTTCTTCTTCAGGGGGCAGCATAGGATTTTTTCAACATGACAGAACCGCACCGCAAGCCTGAGTATGTCGGCCTAGTTCTCGCCGCCGGCTCCGGGCAACGCTTCGGCAGCGACAAACGCCTTGCCCAGCTGGCAGACGGCAACAGCCTTTTGCGCGCGACGTTGTTGCGCGCGAAAGAAGCCTTCAGCGATGTTCGAGTCGTATTAAAGGCTGAGGATGATGCAGAGGCCTTGGCTATTCCGCATGGCATTCATCTGGTACGTGCGGCCCACGCCAAACAGGGCATGGGCTCAAGCCTGGCCGCCGGCATCCAGAGCCTGGCAAATACGCAGGCCACTGCGGTGGCGGTGCTGCTCGGGGATATGCCGTGGATTACTCTCGCAACGCTGTTGCAGTTGCGCGCGCATGCGCACGCTGAACATATTGTTGTCGCTTACTGCGATGGCCAGCGCGGACACCCCGTGCTGTTCGGCCGGCGCTTTTGGCCGGAGCTGATGCAACTGCAAGGGGAGAATGGGGCCAAGGCTTTAATCGCCACCCATGCGCAACAGGTGATAGAAGTGACGCTTGCTGATAGGGGCATCCTGCTGGACGTCGACAAGCCGGCCGACCTTAGCCACCCACCGATTTCATAATCAGGGCACTGCCGGTAAAAGTGGCGTCTTGTTTGTCCTGCAGCGCACGACTGAGCAACCCTTTCAGTTGCGGCTGCGCCTGCTCAGTCGGCAGATCCAACAGCGCGCCCATAAAATGTCCGCGATTGGATGATAGGCATCCGTATAACCAGCCCGTAGACGACAACCGCAGACGACTGCAGCTCCGGCAAAAGGGCGCGCTTTCGTTGGCAATAATACCGAACGCCCCGCGCTCGCCCACGCTATAACGCAGCGCAGTGGCATCTAGCGCTGCC
Source organism: Pseudomonas sp. MF6755 (assembly GCF_016405635.1). Lineage (NCBI taxonomy): Bacteria > Pseudomonadati > Pseudomonadota > Gammaproteobacteria > Pseudomonadales > Pseudomonadaceae > Pseudomonas > Pseudomonas sp. MF6755. Next base: position 15,148 of record NZ_JAEKDA010000034.1, on the reverse strand, counting down.
TCGGTTTGTGTGAAGACATAACACTCGCCGATAAGCTCCAGCAGCTCGCGCTGGCCGACGAACTGGGTACGAAAAGCCTCTGCATGCTGGGCCAGATGGCCCATGCGCATCAGCTCGATAAAGCGCAATTCGTAGCCCTGCTCCAGGCAGAACGCCAACATGGGCATGACCTGGTCGAGGTTGCTGCCACGCATCGGCACCATATTGATTTTGATGCTCATACCAGATCGACGCGCCAGCTCAATGCCGTTAAGCACAGTCTGCAGATCGCCGCCCTTTGCGATCTTGCGGAAGGCGCGCGGGTCAAGTGTGTCGAGGGACACATTGACCCGCTGGATGCCCGCGCTGCGCAATAACGGCAACTTGCCGGCCAGCAATTGTCCATTAGTGGTCAGGCTGATGTCCTGCAACGCTAGCGCACCGATGCCCTGCAGAAAAGGCTCCAGCCGATCACTCAGCAGCGGCTCACCGCCGGTAATGCGCAGCGCGTCGATACCGGCGACATCCCTGAGCAGTTCGACGGCGCGCAGCATCGACGCGGCCGCCAGCTCATCACGCGCGGCCACCAAGCGGCGGCCATCGGCCACACAGTAGGTGCAGGCGTAATTGCAGGCAGCCGTGAGGCTCAGGCGAAGTTTGCGGAAACGCCGACCCTGTCGATCGACGATCACCCTGCCATGTCCGTGTCGAAGCCAGTGGCTGACTCGCCATCCTCAGCCAACGCCTCCAGCACATAAACCTGACGATCGCTCAGCAGCTCGCCAAGGGCATTGGCCATGGTCGTGTAATGGGGCATCTGCCGATGAAGCGCTATCGCCTCATGGCTTGCCCAGCGCTCGACGAAGACAAACCGTCCGACCTGTTCAATGCACCGACTCAGGACGTAAGACAGGCAACCGTCTTCGGCCCGAGAGGGCTGCACGCAAGCTCGCAGAATCTGCTCGACCTGCTGCTCTTTGCCGCCTTTGGCGGTCAGTATCGCTACAACGCGTATGGTTTGATTCACGCTGATAGGTTCCTCGGTTGATCAGTCGTCAAGGCTGCACGGCGAACCGCCGATAAGCCTCTGCAGCAAAAGCGATTTCGGTTTCGGTCTCGCTAGCGATCAGCACTGGGTCGCTATCATGGATACTCGCGGACCTGAAACGCAGGCTGCCACCATTGCGACCATTGAGCACCGCCTGAATTTCCGCCAGCATCGCCATAGCCACGCTTTCCGGAGTGTCGCCGCCCAGGTCCAGGCCAATCGGATAATGCAAACACGCCAGCCCTGGCAACTCGCCCTGCTGCTCGTGGATACCGGCCAGCAGGCGCTCGGTGCGCTCACGCGGGCCCAACTGCCCTACATAACAGGGCTCACTGTGCAACACTCCCTGCAGCCAGTGCGCGTCTTGCACCAAGCTGTGAGTCATCACCGCCACCGCTGCGCCGCGTACAAGTTCACGGTAGGCGAAAGGTTGCTCAACATCGCCAACCAGCACCTGGTCAGCGTCGGGAAAACGCTCTGCTCGGGCAAAGTGTGACCGCCCATCGATGATTGTCACATGCCAGCCCAAGAGCTTGGCCATGCGCACCAGCGGCTGGGCATCATGGCCCGCACCAAACACTACCAAACGCCGCACGGGCGGCAGGTACTCCATAAGCACTTCAATCTTGCCGGTGCCATTCGGGTAAAGATATCGGGATGACTTTCCACGCACCAAGGTCTGTTGGAGATCAATCCTGATCTGCTCAGCCAGCGCCGACTGCAGCAACTCGCCCTCGGCGCTTTGTCCTGACACTAATAACAGGCGATCACCTAACCGGTGTGAACCATCAGCCGAGCTGGCGATCACCGTGGCGATGGCCGCCGGTTGCTGGGTGTCGCGAACGCCAAGCAACGCAGTAATCAACGCGCAAGGACCACTGGCAGGCAGCCGCTCGAACAATACGTGAACCTTACCGTTGCAGCCCAGCCCGAAACTAAGCGCTTCCTCACTGCCCTCATCCGCCTCGGAGGTGCTGTAGCTACGCAGTGCAGGCCCAGCTTCAGTTAACCACCAGGCTTTTCTGGCGACTTCCGCCTCCAGGCAGCCACCACTGATGGTCCCCTCGGGCCTGCCGAAGCGCGAGACTAGCATCCGCGCTCCTGGTCGCCGATACGCAGAGCCGTCGACTTTTACCACGGTCGCAAGCACCGCTTCTCGGCCAGCATTGCGCTCCGCCAGGAGTACATCCAGCAGTGGAATCAGACAAGACATGAGGCACCTCGGCTCAATGAAGGGACTCGGTACGGCGCTTAGCCACAGCTTGCTCCGATACCTGCGCACCAGTCTCGCCAAAGCGCTTCAGTACGAAGCTGCTCAGCGCAGCCAATTCCTGGTCGGAGTAAATGGTCCCGAACGACGGCATGCGTCGATCTACCCGGGTGTCGGTCGAACCATGCCCATTTAGCAGGATGCCCAGCAAATTACTGGCGGCAGGATCGTTGACCGTCTTTAGACCCCGTAGCATGGCAGTCTGACTCTGGTTTCCGGTCCCGTCCCAGCGGTGACAACTAGAACAGGCTTCGGCGAACAGTTTATTGCCAAGGGCATTGTCGCCCCCCTGCGGTGCAAGCTTAGCCTGCTGCGGACGAGCCACACCTTCGCTGCGCGCCGGTGAGTCCTTGAGATAAACGGCGATCGCGTGACGATCGGCGTCGGTCAGATGGCTCAGACTGTGCTCCACCACCTCCGCCATCGGCCCGGTGGACAACCCGAATCCTGGCGCCGCGCCGTCCTTCAAGTAACGCGCCAGCACGTCCGTGGGCCAGGCACCGACGCCATGTATCGGGTCAGAGCTGATGTTGTAAGCGTTCCAACCCTGTATCAGGTTACCGGCAAGCGAACGGTCTTTGCTGACAGCTTGGAACAGGTTCCGAGGCGAATGGCACTCACCACAGTGGCCAGGACCTTCCACTAGGTATTTGCCTCGATTCCACTCGGTAGAGTGCTGGGCCTCGGTTTCAAATTGCTTGTCGTCCAGGAACAGCATATTCCAGAAAAACATCCCCCAACGCTGATTGAACGGGAAGTTCAGCTGGTTCTCTTGAGCCACCTGCTCGATTGGCTCCAGGCTATCGAGATAGCTTTTGATGGCCAGGATGTCGTCACGCGACATCTTGCTGTAGGACGTATAAGGGAATGCTGGATAGTAGTGTTTGCCATCGCGCCCCACGCCGGTTCGCAGCGCGCTAACGAACTCATCATCAGTCCAGGCTCCGATGCCAGTTTGCTTATCTGGAGTGATATTGGGCGAAAAAAGCGAGCCGAATGGCAGCTTAAATTCGACACCACCGGTGAAGGGTTTACCACCGGGCACGGTATGGCAAGCCACGCAATTTGCAGCGCGCGCAAGATACTCGCCCCTGGCAAGTATGTCCTCCTGCGCATACGCAAACTGCGCCACCAGGAATCCGCTAGCGAGCAATAGCCAACTTGTTATCAAATTCATGAGTAACTCCTCAAACCGGATAGTAGCCAGCACGGCTAAGTGGTAACCGACGAATGCGCGTACCGGAAGCAGCGTAGAGAGCGTTAACCAAAGCTGGACCGATCAGCGCAGTACCGGCTTCCCCGACTCCGCCCGGTGCTTCCAGGCTAGGCAGCAGGTGCACCTCAACTGCTGGCGCCTCACTTATGCGCAGCTGCCGATAGTTGTGGAAGTTGGTCTGCTGAACCTGACCGTTCTCGATAAGAATTTCGTTGAACAACGAAGCAGACAGACCGAATAATGTCCCACCTTCAACCTGCGCCAAGACCGACGTCGGGTTAGTCGCGAAGCCGCAGTCCACAACACTGATCAAGCGTTTAATGCGCAAGCCAAATTCACCCTGCATCTCAAGCTCAACGAGAGTTGCTACATAGCTGCCAAACACCGAACTTACTGCCACACCCCGACCCTGCCCAGCAGGTAAAGACTGGTACCAGTCACTCTTCTCAGCAAGTAAGCGCAGCACCGCCTGGGCACGTGGCTGGTCCGCCAACAGCTCCAAACGGTAGACCACCGGGTCGGCCTTGGCATTGTGCGCCAGCTCATCAATAAAACACTCAAGGGCATAGGTCCCCCGCAGAGGGCCCACGCCTCGCCACCAGGACACGGGCACGACACTCGGCTCCTGGCGGATATAGCGAACCTGCAAATGCGGCAGGCGGTAGATGGGTTCCACCGCGACTTCAACGGCATCGGCATCCACGCCGCTGGGAGGCAAGCTGCCGGCATAGCGGGCGAGAATCGAGGCACCAGCGATACGGTGTTCCCAGCCCAGCGGACGCCCCTGCTTATCGAGGGCGGCTTGCATACGATCGGCATAGAGCGGCCGATAGAGGTCGTGGGTCATGTCCTCCTCACGGCTCCAGACCAGCTTGATCGGGTAATCGACCTGACGCGCGATGGCCACTGCTTGGGTGATGAAGTCGAACTCCAGACGCCGGCCAAATGCCCCACCGATCAATTGATTGTGCACCTGGATTTTTTCCAAGGGCAGCCCGGTGACTTGGGCGGCCGTCTGTTGGGCGAAGACCGGCACTTGGGTGCCCACCCATAGCTCGCACGCATCTTTACGCACATGGGCCACGCAGCTCATGGGCTCAAGCGGCGAATGCGACAACAGCGCTTGCTCGTAAACGGCCTCGAACTGGCTGGAAGATCCCTGTTTGGCTTGCTCAATATCGCCTGTGCGCTTAGCGACCACGCCATCACGGCTACTTGCGGCTAGCAGCTCCTGATCCAGTTGCTTTGATCCGATAGTAGCGTTCGACCCAAGTTCCCACTCGATCTTTAACGCTTTGATGGCCTGCTGGCAGGCCCAAAAGTTACTTGCGGTAACGGCCACGGCATTGTCCAAACGCACGATGTCGCGCACCCCTAACACCCGTCGCGCCTCAGTTTCATCAACCGAACGCAGCCGTCCGCCATACACCGGACAGGTGATGCTGGAGGCCACCAGCATCCCGGGGATTTGCAGGTCAATGGTAAAGCGCGCCTTGCCGTTGACCTTCGCGGGCGTGTCCAGGCGTTGCGCGGGAGTGCCCAACAGCTTGAACTGCTCGGGGGTTTTCAGCGGCACCGCGTCGGGCAACGGCAGCGTCGCAGCGGCCTCGACCAAATCGCCGTAGTCAGCCTGCAGGCCTTTGGGGCCAAACACCTGGCCATTCTGCGCATGACACAGGCTCGGCGCGACGCGCCATTGCAGCGCTGCCGCCTGAATCAACAGAATGCGCGCTGTAGCGCCCGCCCGACGCAGCGGCTCCCAGGTGTAACGGGTAGAGGTCGAGCCACCAGTGGCCTGAAACTGAAGCAGGGTATCGGTATACAGTGCGGAGTTCGGTGGGGCCTCCTGGATTACTACCTTATCCAAATCGACCTCAAGCTCCTCCGCCACCATCATTGCAATACCAGTTTGCGCGCCCTGACCCATTTCAATCTTCGGCGAGATCACCGTGACCACGCCATCTGGGCCCACCCGCACAAAGGCCCCGAACCCCTCAGCGGAGCGATCACCCAGCCGGCCTAAGGCAGCAGCCTCGGAGGCAGCGCTTTTGGACACCAACGGCGGTAGCCAGGTACTCAACACCAAGCCGCCGACCGCGATACCGCTGCCTTGCAAGAGACGGCGACGGGACATATCAACATTCATTTCGATTGTCTTCTTCATCTCACGCCTCCTCTACACGGCCAACACTGTGGATGGCTGTGCGAATACGGGTGTAGGTGGCGCAGCGACAAAGATTGCCTGCCATTGCAGCATCAATCGCCTGATCGTCTGGCGCGGGCTGGCTCTGCAGCAGAGCAGTGGCCGCCATGATCTGCCCTGACTGACAGTAACCGCATTGCACCACCTCATGCGCCAGCCAAGCCTGTTGAACGGCTTGACCGACAGCAGTCTCACCGATGGCTTCAATGGTGGTGATTGAGCCGCCCGTCAAAGCAGCAACAGGGGTCACGCACGAACGTATCGGCTGACCATCAAGATGCACGGTGCAAACGCCACACTGAGCAATACCACAGCCGTATTTTGTCCCGGTGAGGCCAAGCACATCGCGTAAGACCCAAAGCAGAGGCATATCCTGCGGCACGTCGACTTGGTGCGACTGTCCATTGATGATTAGCGTTTGCATCTTCATTCCTCAGACTAGTATTTTTAATGCCGACAACCTTAGTTATCGCTTTAATCATGTGGGTGCGGTATGGGAAGCAGGCCAAAACAGCCTCATACGTTCACGAATTAATCCGCCTTAAACGGGCAACCAACCACCCGGCCAGCGGAAAGGAGACAAGCTGGGTGATTGGTACCAATACCAGCACCTCCACCAATACCATTACTGGGAAACTCAAATCACGGGTCAGCGGGGCTAATATACTCAGCACCAACAAAAGCGTTGGGTAAAGCCCCAAGCAGCCAACCAGTACACGCCAGAACGCGGCGTTTATTTGATGCGAGCGCTTACTGCGTGCGTGCATAATCCCCCCACAGGCATTACTTGTACTTAGTGGCCTGGATCTTTTTAAATAAAAAAGCCCTACCAGCAAGGAGCTTGAGCTGGCAGAGCAAAAAACACTGTCATTCCAACAACAGGCAATCAGTCTTCACTTACCCGAACCACTAGCTTGCCAAAATTACGCCCCTCTAGCAGGCCGATAAAGGCCTTAGGCGCCTCCTCTAGACCACTCACCAATTCTTCACGATACTTAATCCGGCCCTGCGCAAACCAGCTTGACATATCGTTAAAGAATTCGTCGTAGCGGTGCGCGTAATCATCAAAAATAATGAAGCCTTGGACTTTAATACGCTTACGCAGAATAGCCCCCATCAAGGCAGGCGAGCGATCTGGCCCGTCGGGTAAAGCGGTATCGTTGTAGTGCGCAATAATTCCGCAGACCGGCACTCGGGCCTTGGCATTGAGCAGCGGCAGCACAGCATCGAAGACTTTTCCACCGACATTCTCGAAGTAAATGTCGATACCCGACGGGCAGGCCTTGGCCAGTTGCTCGGCGAAGTCCGGCGCTCGATGATCGAGGCAGGCGTCGAAACCTAGCACCTCGACAGCATGCCGGCACTTTTCCGCCCCTCCGGCCACACCGACCACATGACAGCCCTTGATCTTGCCGATTTGCCCGACAGTCGCACCGACCGGCCCGGTAGCAGCCGCCACCACCAGCGTTTCACCCGCCTGCGGCCGACCAATATCCAGTAAGCCCATGTATGCGGTGAAGCCTGGCATTCCAAATATGCCCAATGCATAAGACGGCTGCGCTGGCGAATCGCCCAAAGGGGTCAGGTCGCTGCCATCAGACAGCGCATAGTCCTGCCAACCACTAAAAGACAGCACCCAGTCATTCACTTTATAGGCATGATGCTTTGAGGCAACCACACGACATACAGTGCCCCCCACCATTACTCCGCCCACTTCGACAGGAGGGGCATAGGACGGCGCATCACTCATGCGACCACGCATGTAAGGGTCTAGCGATAGATAGATAGTACGCAGAAGTACCTGCCCCTCTGCGGGTTCAGGAATTGGACCTTGTTCAATAAGAAAATTCGCTTCGACAGGCGCACCATGTGGACGCGATGCCAGAACAACGCTTCGATTGATTTGCTTTGATTGAGACATCTTCACACTCCTTGGATGGCGGGGAAAAACAACCGCATCAACGGAAAAATTAGACCAGTCTGCTATTTTTCACATAAAAAAGCCACCCTACCGAGGCGGGAGGGTGGGCGATCTCGTAATCACGCCTCCTCAGGGACCAGCATCATCAGAGTAGTAGCCATGGCATTTTCTAGCGACCGACTGTTACGGTGCAGCTTGCTCAGCAGGCTTGCACCAAGCCAAAGCTGGTATAGCGCCAAGGCCGTTCGGTAAGCATCACCTTGCGGCAAAGAACCGTCTAGTTGACCCTGCTCAAGACAGCCAGAAATACGTTCAATTATCTGATCTGTTCCGTCACGGAGAGTGAGGCGCATAACCTCCGAAAGATCTGCAACCTCAGCGCTCAGTTTAACTACAAGACACTTTTGCTCATCGCAGGGCTTACAATAGCTTTCAAGCCATTTCTGCCAATATCCCATAAGCCGCTCACGGGCTGTATTGCCGGTAGCGGCAAATCGTTCATCCATGTTCGCCAGATAATTGCGAAAGTAATCCTCGAGCAAGCACTGCCCGTACTGCTCCTTGGATTTGAAGTAATGATAGAACGAACCTTTTGGCACACTTGCGGCTTGCAGAATCTCGTTAAGCCCAACACCCGTGAACCCCTTAACCACCATCATTCGGTGACCCGTATCGAGCAAATGTTGGCGCGTATCATCGTAACGTGGTTTCATCAGTGCAAGCTACCATAAAATAGACCAGTCGTCTATGTGAGATTTTTGCTCCAGTGATTGTAGCAATTGTTGATGGCCGCCGCAGGTCTAAACACCAACCCACGCTCGGCATCCTCATAGCGCCGCAGTACACGCAAAGAACCAATCCTAAGCCTCCCAAAGCTCCTTGGATTTCTGTGGGCGCACTCCTCTCTCGCTAGAAGACAAGCATCGAGATGCAGATCTCAAAGGACTCGGAGCGGACCGTAAGTGCTATCGGAGCATTCAGCCCACCAGAATAGTAGACTGGTCGCATATTGACAGATACAATTTCTTGCCTACTCGTTGCGAGTCCGCAAATTAACTATCGATAGCCTCAGACAATGCACATTTCCCTTACCGAGATCACTCAGAAGGCGTAAAAATGATGATAAAACTTCACCACCTCAATGACTCAAGGTCGTTTCGTATTCTGTGGCTGCTGGAAGAAATAGGCCAACCATATGAAATTATTCGGTATCAGCGTGATAAAAAAACACATCTAGCCCCCGAGACACTGAGGGGCATTCACCCCCTAGGCAAATCTCCAGTTATCGAGCTTGATGGAAAAATAATTGCGGAGTCAGGCGCGATCGCAGAAATCCTGATAAAAAAATTCGCACCTCATTTAGCACCAACAGAAAGCTCTGCAGAATACCTTGACTACTTACAATGGATCCATTTCTCAGAAAGCTCGGCAATGCTTCCGTTCTTACTGAAAATATTTAATGAGTTTGAAACACAATCTGGAACCGAACTAAAATTCCTTAACAACTACGCCGAAGCTGAATTCAATAAAGTTTTTTCCTATCTAAACAACCACTTGAATAACAAAAAGTTTTTAATCGAGGAGAGACTCACAGGAGCAGACTTCATGCTGGGATTTGTGGTGAAAGGCGCGCTCAACCTGCTCAAATCCAAGAGCGAATTTCCACATATTGAAACCTACATTAAAAACCTTGAAAACCAGAAAAGTTACAAGCTAGCGCTGGATATAGACGCGAAGTGAGTTTAGCTTTTTAACAAATAGCTGTGGCAGACTCTCAAACTGCCATGGCTCTCACCATCATGAAGCTAAGACCACCAAAGCTGACATCCTTCAAGTGACGGAACACTGGAGTGATGATCAACCTGCTTAAAAGCTTGTCAGTAACCAGGCTTAAAAATTTACTCAGCTAACGATGAATACGGCTGTTACGTCAGAGCCAGACCGGGCGTCGCTTCGCAGCTACACAATAGCAAGCACAGGCTTACATGTTGGAGCTTATTGAAAAATGACCCTAGAAGGATTTATGTTTTTGTGTCCCAGTGGCAGTGGATAAGCTTGGCAGTAGTATCCCGATTGAAGTCGCATCGACACCCACTGCAGGTAGGCATGCGATTCAGAGCGACGTATATAACGAGCCTACAGAAGCGAGCGGTAAAGTAATTTTGAATAAGTTCTAACACCCTTTCCAATGATCAATAGCCAGTTCAGTTTTGTGAAAACACGCTTCCCTAGCCTGGCAAAGGACACGGCACATCTGGCGACGCGATTTGCAATGTCGAATCTGTGGATGGCATTCCGACATTTAGCGAGCGATACAGGAGAGGTGTGCCTGTAATATAGGGAATAGCCACCGCGAGGTTCTCACGGCGGCTAATAAAGATAGGAATGAGTGAGTGATCTGAGCGTTTTGGATCAAATCGGCACTTTCAAAATTGAAGGCAGCCGAATTTTACAAAAAAATATGACTACCTCAGACCACCCCTAGCCGGGCCTTCCAAACATCGCAGAGCCTTGTTTTATTCTCGAGCTCCCTACTAAAAAAGCAACAGATAACACTTTAAGCATCGAGCACTGCAAATACTTCTCCAGCAGACTGAATCGCCGCTAGTGCAGCAGGAACTCCGGCAGCTATACCTATTTGGATAATTGTGTCAATAATTTCCTGACGCGAAACACCGGCACGCAAGGCTGAGCCAATTCGCAGTTTCAGAATGGGAGCAGCAGTTGCTCCTAGCGCAACACATCCAGCTACCATAATGAGTTCTCTGGTACGCAGATCTAACGAACTCTGCCCATAGACATCGGCAAATTCCCACTCCATAACAAATCGGCCTATAGCAGGAGCAAGGTCCTTTAGCCCGTCCAAGAATTCACTAGAACGCAGCCCAGTGATCTCCTCAAACGCCGCCTGGCCAGCAAGGAAACGCTGATCGTTGACTGATACAGTTTCGGGGGCTTTAGCCATTACAGAAATCCTCCTAATTGATTTGAAATGCGCTTCAGTTTGTCCGCAACGTGAATAATTACCGGATGGTAATTATAGGGCAAAAAATCAACCGATCAATAGTTATTTACCAATCAGTAATTAGCGAGCGTGGTGCGACATTTCACTGCAAAGCGTCCCACCTTGTTTACCAAGCGATTGTCTATCGTTATGCTGAAAGCATGATCAGATCACCACAATCGAAACGCAAATGTGCCCCCGCCGAGACGATCGACGACTCCTCGAGGCCAACGCCAAACAAACGCAAACGCATGCCCCCCCAAGAGCGTGAGAGGGAGATTATTGAAGAGGCGGTACGCTTTTTCGCCGAGGTCGGATTCGAAGGTACCCTACGCGAGTTAGCCGAACGCCTTGGAATCACACACCAGAACCTGTTTCGTTATTTCGCAACGAAAGAGGCGTTGATAGATAGAGTGTACCAAGAGGTCTACCTTAGCCGCTGGCAACCTGAATGGGAGGCAATGCTAAAGCAGCCTGGAAAGACCTTGGAAGCGCGATTAATCGACTTTTACAAGGCATATTTGCCTGCGATCTTTCGATATGACTGGGTTAGGATTTTTATTTTTGCAGGACTCAAGGGCGTCGGCATCAGTCAACGTTATCTTTCCCTAATCCAGACCAAAGTGATCGAACCAGTGGCGATGGAATTACGTGAGCTTTCCTGCGAAAAGCCACCCGGTGAGACCTTATCGTCGGCTGAGCTTGAAGTTGCATGGGGATTACACGGTGAATTATTTTATCTTGCCCAACGTCGCTGGGTATATGACATGACAGTTCCGGAAGATCTGGATCGTTTTATCGAAATATCTATCATTCGCTTCCTGCATGGAGCACCTGCTGCCATGCAGGCATTGACGCGCGACGGAGCTAACTAAAAGTTGCGACGCCAGCTCACACGATTAAATCGTCCCGCTCACGCGCACCGCCAATCACTCCGACGGCTCCTATAACAGTACCGTCGCGAAGCAACTGTATTCGCCAAGAATATATCGCAACTGCCCCCCCCTCCCCGTTCGAACTATTTATAGCGAAGAGTGGTCCGCCTGACTGAATATATCGAGCCATATCTAAAGGGCTAATACCGAACTCACCAATCCGGATATGCGCGATTAAATCCTCTCCAGCGTCCTCCACCGCAATCCTCATCGGCTGATTGATTCGCTCAGTCTTAAATTGCGCCGCCGCAATAGACTAAAGGGCATTATTCAGACTCAACATCAATGAAGTCCTTTGAGTATGGATACCATTAAATATCATACACTCTGGCGAGAGTGCTAATAAGCACGGTACTCAAGCGTGGCGGACATTAGAACTGGGATGTCCCGATCCGTAGGGCATCATAAATGCCGCCAACACTGCACCTATTAATGTAACCACAGCGATCGCTGCCAAGGTATCGGCATGCGCCAAAATCTGAGATTGAAGCCGCACATTACTAGCTAGTAGATGCAATGCCTGTTCCGTCGCCTGATCACTGCCGCTGGACCGCATACTGACTGCCGAGATAAGGGCATCCAGCCTCGCTGAAACAGCGGCCGAGGATGTGCTCACATGATCCATAAGTACATTAGATCGGGTTTGCTCACGTACTCGATCCAAAGTGCTAACCCAAGCCAAACCCGCCGTACCGCAGATACTGCGCATAACATTGAATGCCATAGCAGCATGCAATCCCTCGCGCGGCAAAAGATCACCAACATACAAATACAGTAGTGGCAACAAGATCAGGGGCAGCCCTAAGCCCTGCAATATCTGCCCAATGCGCAACTCATCGCCCTCCCATGAGCCGTCGATGTTCAAGCTGTCATGCAGAGCACCCGTGGCGACCAATACGCCCCCCAATACAAGTAAACGACGGGGACCTCCCAACCATTTCCTATCCAAGCACACTACCGCGCCCGCAAAACTAATCAATTGCGGCCAGCCTGCATCCCACAGCACCGCTCCCAATTCGCGCGGATGATAGCTGTGTATCTGTATAAGGAATTGGGGAATCACATAGCTGCAACCTGTCACAGCGACACTGAAAGGCAAAATTCCCAAAATGCCCAGTACTATATTGCGTCTCGACAGCAGTTCTACATTAAGCAGGCGATCATGCCTCACTCTGACCACGTGATATATAAATCCGCATATGGCAACCGTACCGGCGAATAGCAACACTCTAATTGGGGTTGCCTGTAACCAATCAAGCCGATTACCCTGATCGAAAGCACAGGCGAGCATGCCAAGCCCGCCAACGAACAGGAGCATTCCAAACCGATCCATATGAAGCAAAGGCCGCAAACGCAGTCTTTCGCGCGGCAGACCATAGAAACCCGCGATCAATGCGAATATGCCAGGCAGAAGGTTTGCGAGAAACAGTGCGCGCCATCCCCAGTGGTCGAGCAGCCAGCCTGTGATTGCAGCGGCCAACTGCGGGGCCAGAGTCGAGGCGGAGATATACAGTGCCAAAGCAAGAGCACGATGCCTAGCCGGTAGAGTTCGCAATAGCGCAACTATCGCCATCGGTAATAGGACCCCGCCGGCCATACCCTGTGCAAAGCGAACGATGATCTGAGCAGCATAAGGAGGGCTGAACGCCATTAATACCGAGGTAGCCATAAAGAGCAACGTTGCCCCTAACAACACCCGTCGAAGTGATAACGCAGTTGCCAACCAGCAGCCAATCACCACGCCGACTACATCTCCAGCGGCATAAGCTGAAGAAAGCAAAGTACCTTCGTCAACCCCCAGGCCTAAACCACCCCGTACATCGGCAAATCCCAGCACAACGTATCGGGCACCGAGCACGGTCATCCAGGCTGCAGCAATAGCGGCCACGCAGGCCGAAAAACGCCGACGATCCCATCGAATCAAAGATCCGGGAAAAAGTCGCGACTTCAGCCGACTATTCACTTCTGATACGGCAAGGCCTAAAGAGTCACTCACACCCGCCCTCGCAGCCAGCCGGTTAACCAATCAATAAAATTTCCTGAACTCAGTCCGGTTGATGTGTGAATGGTCGTAGTAACGGACATACCCGGGAGCAGAGAGGACTGCGAATCCTGACTCGGGTCAAGTGTGATCTTCACCGGAAAACGCTGAACTACCTTAGTGAAATTACCTGTCGCATTGTCGGCTGGAAGCAAAGCAAACTGCGCCCCGCTGGCAGGCTGAAGACTGTCAACCTTACCTTCGAATGCTTGGCCAGGCAGACTGTCAACCAAAATAGTAACGCGCTGTCCTGGGCGTATATGCGTTATCTCGCTTTCCCTAAAATTTGCGACCACCCAAACATGTGGCAGCGGAACTACATCGGCGATCAGCGTTCCGGTGCGCACATACATACCAGGACGCACATGACGCTCGCCAATGACGCCATCAACCGGAGACGTGATACGTGTCCAGCCAAGATCTATATTGCGCAGATTCAGACTCGACTGTGCAGCCTGAAGATTGGCTCTCGCCTTGTTTATACTCGCATTGCTCATTTTCTCCCGCTGTTGCGCCGCCATCCACTCGGCGCGCCTCTGGGCAAGATTAGCGCTCAAACGCTTAACGTCTGCATCAATACCATCAACCTGCTGGCGAGACACCGATCCACTTGGCAGTAAAGCATGATAGCGACTGTGATCAGCAACTGCGCGATCCAACTCAGCTTGTAAAGCCCGTAAGGATGCCGCAGCCGCTTCTACTTGAATCTGTTGATATTGCTTTTGGCTGAGAGATTCGACCAGCGCGGCAGCGGCTAAATCAGACTTAGCCTGAGCTTCGGCGACCTTTTCTCGATAATCAGCATCCTGCACTAATGCCAACAAATCGCCAGAACGCACTCTCTGATTGTCGCGGATCGGCACATCCACGAGATATCCTTCAACGTGTGATACTAGCGGGGTCAGATCGGCCCGGACGTAGGCATCATCAGTAGTCACACTATCCCTGTACGGAATCGGGTACCAGACTGCCACCGCAGAAGCGAACAGCACGGACGATGCCATAGCGAAGCGCCTTGACATTCGCACTCTGGTTGTAACAAGCGGCCAACCCACTATTAACGCCCATCTACTTTTTATTCTGCGACGAGATCTGCACGTCGCATCCCCACTTTTTGCCGCAGATTGTCGGAGCATCTACAACCACCATTAATTACCATTTGGTAATTATAGGTCTTGAGATCGGCAAGTCAACCCGAGTTCAGTTACCGCAAGCACCAGCTGTTACCGATCGAAATCACATCCGAAAATATTTCAGATCTATATCACCTACGTGAACGCCCCACGGTATCGACTGCTGTCGGGGATTTGGCGTGCTCACTTTTGGCTCAGCACGCTCATCACTGGAGAGGATCTGCGTATGTATAACCCGTGCCCAAGCTGTAACTCTGGACGCGTCGTCACGAAAAATATCGGTAAACAAACGGGTGGATTAATTGGTGCGGCAGGCGGTGTGGCCAGCGGTGCCGCCGGCGCCCTTTCAGGCGCAGAAGCCGGCGCGGTGCTGGGAGTAGTCGGCGGGCCGGTGGGAA
>NZ_JAEKDA010000033.1:0-30267 GCF_016405635.1 Pseudomonas sp. MF6755 | reverse complement strand
AATTGCTTGATTCAGTTGTTAAAGAGCGGTTGGTTAAGATCTTTCGTCTCAACCGAGGCGCGCATTCTACAGCAGCCTCATTTGCTGTCAAGTGATTATTTTCAGAAGCTTTCGAAGATTTCTTCAATAACTTCAACCACTTGCGCTTCTGATCTCTCATCAGCGGGAGGCGAATTCTACAGCGTTACACGCTGCTGTCAACACCTCTTTTTCAACTTCCTTTCGGCTTCGATAAACTGAAGCAACCCGCTGCCGAAAACCTCATAACTCATTGTTTACCAAGGAGTTTTCCGTTTCGACTGCGCCGGAAGTGGGGCGAATTATAGGCCTCCAGAATCTGCCGTCAACCTTCTTTTTCACATTTCTGTCATATCGGTCAAAAAAGCCCCTGAAATGCGAACGCCGGCCCCACGGGGCCGGCGTTCCTCTTACTGAGCCTTACAAGCTAGGGAAGGCGAACTGCGACGCTTCATGGCTGGCCCGCTGCGGCCAACGCTGAGTGATCGCCTTGCGACGGGTATAGAAACGTACCCCATCCGGCCCATAGGCGTGCAAGTCGCCAAACAGCGAACGCTTCCAGCCACCAAAGCTGTGATAGGCAACCGGAACCGGCAGCGGTACGTTAACCCCTACCATGCCCACTTCAATCTCGTCGCAGAACAGCCGCGCCGCCTCACCATCACGAGTGAAGATGCACGTGCCATTGCCGTATTCGTGATCATTGATCAACTGCATCGCAGCTTCCAGGCTGTCGACCCGCACCACACACAGCACCGGCCCGAAGATCTCTTCTTTATAGATACGCATCTCAGGCGTCACGCGGTCAAACAGACTGCCACCGAGGAAGAACCCCTCCTCATGCCCGGCAATGCTCAAGCCGCGACCGTCAACCACCAGCTCCGCGCCCGCAGCCACACCGTCCTCTATATAGCCACTGACCTTATCCCGTGCTTGGCCAGTCACCAACGGCCCCATATCCAGGCCACAAGAAGTGCCCGCACCAATCTTCAACGCCTTGACCTGCGGAACCAACTTGGCGATCAACGCATCCGCCACTTGATCACCCACGCACACCGCCACCGAGATCGCCATGCAACGCTCGCCGCAGGAACCATAAGCGGCGCCCATCAAGGCACTCACGGCGTTGTCCAGATCCGCATCCGGCATCAGCACGGCGTGGTTCTTCGCTCCACCCAACGCTTGTACGCGTTTGCCGCGCTTGGTCGCTTCGGAATAGATGTACTCGGCAATCGGCGTCGAGCCTACAAAGCTCAAGGCTTTTACTTCCGGCGCTTGGATCAATGCATCCACCGCGCCCTTATCGCCGTGCACCACACTCAGCACGCCTTTAGGCAGCCCGGCCTCCTGCAACAGTTGCGCGATCAACAGCGTCGAACTCGGATCACGCTCCGACGGTTTAAGGATGAAGCAGTTACCGCACACAATCGCCAGCGGGTACATCCACAGCGGCACCATCGCCGGGAAGTTGAATGGGGTGATACCCGCTACCACACCCAGCGGCTGGAAGTCCGACCATGCATCAATGTTCGGCCCCCACGTTACGGCTGTATTCACCCTTGAGAATCTCCGGCGCCGAGCACGCGTATTCCACGTTCTCGATGCCGCGCTTGAGTTCACCCGCGGCGTCTTCCAGGGTCTTGCCGTGCTCTTCGCTGATCAACTGCGAGATACGTGCTTCGTTCTGCTCCAGCAGTTGCTTGAAACGGAACATCACCTGGGCACGCTTGGCCGGCGGCGTATTACGCCAGGCCGGGAACGCCGCCTTGGCCGAGTCGATCGCGCTTTGAATGGTTTCGCGACTCGCCAGTGGCACCTGGTGAATCACCTGGCCGGTGGACGGGTTGTACACATCGGCGGTACGGCCGCTGTCGCTGACCAACTGGCCGTTGATCAAATGCTGGATAACGCTCATGCAGGGCTCCTGAAAAGTTGTTCTATATAGAAGGAGAAATCAGTCGATCTTGTTCAGCACTTCGCCGACCGCGTCAAACAGACGATCCAAGTCCTGCGGCTTGCTGTTGAACGTTGGCCCGAACTGCAGGGTGTCACCGCCAAAACGCACGTAGAACCCAGCCTTCCACAAGGCCATGCCAGCCTCGAATGGGCGCACGATGGCATCGCCGTCACGCGGGGCGATCTGGATCGCACCGGCCAGGCCGTAGTTTCGAATGTCGACCACATTCTTGCTGCCCTTCAAACCATGCAGAGCATTCTCAAAGTACGGCGCGACTTCGGCTACGCTCTGCACAAGGTTTTCCTTCTGCAACAGGTCCAGTGCCGCCAGGCCAGCCGCGCAAGCCACCGGGTGCGCCGAGTAGGTGTAACCGTGGGGGAATTCCACGGCGTACTCCGGCGTCGCCTGGTTCATGAAGGTCTGATAGATCTCGCTGCTGGCAATCACCGCGCCCATCGGGATCGCGCCGTTGGTGACTTGCTTGGCGATGCACATCAGGTCTGGCGTCACACCAAAGCTGTCAGCACCAAACATTGAGCCCGTGCGACCAAAGCCGGTGATCACTTCGTCAAATATCAGCAGGATGTTGTGCTGGTCGCAGATCTCACGCAGGCGCTTGAGGTAACCCTGTGGAGGCACCAGTACGCCGCCAGAACCGGCCATTGGCTCGACAAACACTGCCGCGATATTGGAAGCGTCATGCAGCTCGATCAGCTTGAGCAATTCATCGGCCAAGGCAATACCGCCCTGCTCCGGCATGCCTCGGGAGAAGGCATTGCTCGCCAGCAAGGTGTGAGGCAAATGGTCAACGTCCGTCATCGCCTGGCCAAAAATTTTACGATTGCCATTAACCCCGCCCAGGCTGGTGCCGCCGATGTTCACACCGTGGTAACCGCGGGCGCGGCCGATCATCTTGGTCTTAGTGGCCTGGCCTTTCAGACGCCAGTAAGCACGCACCATCTTCACGGCCGTATCGGCGCACTCGGACCCGGAGTCAGTGAAGAACACGTGATTCAGGTTACCCGGGGTCAAGTCGGTAATCTTTTCCGCCAATTGGAAGGACAACGGATGACCGTATTGGAAGGCCGGGGAGTAGTCCAAGATGCCCATTTGCTTGGCGACAGCTTCCTGGATTTCCTTGCGCGTATGCCCGGCACCGCAGGTCCACAGGCCCGACAAAGAATCATAAACCTTGCGCCCCTTGTCATCGGTCAACCAACTGCCTTCAGCGGCCACGATCAGGCGCGGGTCACGCTGGAAGTTACGGTTGGCAGTGTAGGGCATCCAGTGCGCATCCAGCTTCAGTTGGCTGGCCAGGGACGATGGGGCGTTTTCGGGCATGTTCATCAGCAAAACCTCGCAAGGCAAAAGGCAGCGTCGGGATTGAAAAAGCGTTGTTGCAGCTAAATTGCCATGGGGATAAAGTCGGTGAAATCCAACTCTTCTAATCTTCAGTCAGGACTTCACTAAACTATGAGCAACCGTCGTCCCGACCCTCTGGCGCAAGTCAGTGACTTCGATATTCGCTTGCTGCGCATCTTTCGCAGCGTAGTGGAATGCGGCGGCTTCTCGGCGGCGGAAGCCGTACTCGGCATCGGCCGCTCGGCCATCAGCCAACAGATGAGCGACCTTGAGCAGCGGCTAGGGCTAAGGCTCTGCCAACGCGGCCGCGCCGGGTTTTCGCTGACGGAAGAAGGTCGCGAGGTCTACCAGTCTGCTTTGCAGCTATTGAGTGCCCTGGAAAGCTTTCGCACCGAGGTCAATGGCCTGCATCAGCACTTGCGCGGCGAGTTGATCATCGGCCTCACTGACAACCTCGTCACCCTGCCCCATATGCGCATCACCCACGCATTGGCGCAGTTGAAAGAGCGTGGCCCCGACGTGCAAATCCAGATCCGCATGATCGCCCCCAATGAAGTGGAGCAAGGTGTACTCGACGGCCGCCTGCACGTCGGCGTGGTGCCCCAGGCCAGCGCGCTGTCGGGCCTGGAATACCAACCGCTGTACAGCGAACGCTCACTGCTCTATTGCGCGGTCGGCCACCCGCTGTTTTATGCCGACAACAAGCAACTCGACGACGAACGCATCGACAGCCAGGACGCCATCGCCCCCACCTTCCGCTTGCCTGCACAGATCCAGGCCCATTACCAGGCGCTCAATTGCACCGCCAGCGCGTCCGACCGTGAAGGCATGGCGTTCCTCATCCTCACCGGCCGCTACATCGGCTACTTGCCTGACCACTACGCTAGCCTGTGGGTGCAACAAGGCCGACTGCGCGCGCTGAAACCGGCTACACGTTTTTACGATTTGAGCCTGGCATCGGTCACGCGCAAGGGTCGCCGCCCTCATTTGGTGCTGGAAAGCTTCCTGGAAAGCCTGGCCGCAACCCGCTAACTCGGGCCCCACACAAAAAGCTGAGCAACTGGACAGCTTTTTGCAAGGCACAGAGACCTTGAACCGTCCGCCTCGAGTTAACCGCCATGCCCCCAGAATCCTCCAGCTCCAGCGACCTGATCTACGGCCTCGACGACCGGCCGAAACCACTGCCCGCTCTATTGGCAGCCCTGCAACATGTACTGGCGGCGTTCGTCGGCATCATCACCCCGCCGCTGATCATCGGCTCAACCCTGGGCCTCACCGCCCACTTGCCCTACCTGATCAGCATGGCGCTGATGGTTTCCGGCGTGGGCACATTCATCCAGGCACGCAGGCCCTTTGGTATCGGCGCCGGGATGATCTGCCTGCAAGGCACCAGCTTTGCGTTTCTCGGCGCGGTGTTGTCGGCAGGTTTTTTGGTCAAGCAACGCGGCGGTAGCCCGGAGGATATATTGGCGATGATCTTCGGCGTGTGCTTCTTCGGCGCGGCGGTACAGATCGTGTTGAGCCGCTTTATTGGCCAACTGCGTCGAGTCATCACACCGCTGGTGACCGGGATTGTGATTACGCTGATCGGCATCAGCCTGATCAAGGTGGGCATTACCGACCTTGGCGGCGGTTTTAACGCACCGGACTTCGGCGCCCCCGCCAACCTGGCGCTCGGCCTGTTCGTGGTACTGACGATCATTTTGCTCAACCGCTCCAATACCCCATGGGTACGTCTCTCGGCGATCATCATAGGCCTGGCCCTGGGGAGCCTGGCGGCGTGGTTCAGCGGCAAACTCGTGCCCCAAGCCCTGCCCGACCTGCCCCTGATCAGCCTGCCTACGCCGTTCCGCTTCGGTTTCAACTTCGACTGGAGCGCCTTCTTGCCGATAGCGCTGATTTATCTGATCAGCAGCATTGAAACTGTTGGTGACCTCACGGCCAATTGCATGATCGCCCGCCAACCCATCAGCGGCCCTTCCTATATAAGCCGGCTCAAGGGCGGCGTGCTGGGCGATGGCGTGAGCTGCATGATCGCCGCTACCTTCAGCGCCTTCCCCAATACCACCTTCGCCCAGAACAATGGGGTGATCCAACTCACCGGCGTGGCCAGCCGTTACGTCGGCTTATATATCGGCGTATTGCTGTTCTGCCTCGGCCTGTTTCCGCTGATCGGCGCCGTGCTCCAGCAAATTCCCAAACCGGTGCTGGGCGGCGCGACCCTGGTGATGTTCGGCAGTGTGGCCGCCGCCGGCGTGCGCATTCTCGCCCAGGCACCGCTGGACCGACGCAGCATGTTGATCATCGCTACCTCGTTCGGCGTCGGCCTGGGTATCGCCGCCCAGCCCAACCTGCTGCACCTGATGCCAACACTGGTGCAGAACCTGTTCGACTCTGCCATCACCAGCGGCGGCCTCACCGCCATCGTGTTATGCCTGTTACTGCCGGAGGCCAAGGCGAGCACGGCTGCCGCAAAGCACACAGCGCAAAGCGACAGCCTGGAACCGCTTTAACGGTTTTATTGCATCAGGACTTGTCTGAGGCTTGAGGGTGGGTTATCTGTGCACACGTCGTCTCTATCGATCAGCACGGAAACCTCCATGAGCCTCGAAGTTCCTGCCCACAGCAACCACGCCGGTAAACCCGCCAGCCGCATTCGGCAAAAGAACGAACAAGCGATTCTCCAGGCTGCTGAAGATGAATTCGCGCGCCATGGCTACAAAGGCACCAGCATGAACACCATTGCTGCCAGTGCCGGGCTGCCCAAGGCCAACCTGCACTACTACTTCACCAACAAACTGGGCCTGTACATCGCGGTGCTGAGCAATATCCTCGAACTGTGGGACAGCACCTTCAACGCGCTGACCGCCGAGGATGACCCAGCCGTCGCACTCACGCGCTATATCCGCACCAAGATGGAATTCTCGCGACGCCAACCACAAGCCTCGCGGATCTTCGCCATGGAAATCATCAGCGGCGGCGAATGCCTCACCGAATATTTCAGCCAGGACTATCGCGCCTGGTTCAGTGGCCGCGCAGCGGTGTTCCAGGCGTGGATCGACGCCGGCAAAATGGACCCCATCGACCCCGTGCATTTGATCTTCCTGCTGTGGGGCAGCACCCAGCATTACGCCGACTTCGCCACCCAGATCTGCCGCGTCACCGGTCGCACCAAGCTGACCAAGCAGGACATGGAAGACGCCGGCACCAACCTGATCCATATCATTCTCAAAGGCTGCGGCATCAAGCCAGCCGTATAAACGAAGCGAGTTATGTCTTTTACGCTTACAGGCCTTTGCGAATTTCGTGAAGAAATACGCAAAAGCCGCTTCATCACCTTAGCGGCGCCCATCACCAGCCCGCAGGACGCCCAGGCGTTTTTCGAGCAGCACAGCGACCTGAATGCCACGCATAACTGCTGGGCCTGGAAGCTCGGCGATCAATACCGCAGCAACGACGACGGAGAACCCGGTGGCACCGCCGGGCGCCCGATCCTCGCGGCCATCGAGGCGCAGGGTTTTGATCAGGTCGCGGTGCTGGTGATCCGCTGGTACGGCGGGATCCAACTGGGTACCGGTGGACTGGCCCGCGCCTATGGCGGCGGCGCCAATAAATGCCTGCAAAATGCCGAGCGCATCGAACTGATCAGCCGTGTGCCCCTGAGCTGCGCCTGTGGGTTCTCCGAGCTGAACCTGGTAAAGCTGCGTGTCGCTGAACTCGGCGGCCTGGTGATGGACGAAACCTTCACCGCCAACGGCGTGGAACTGCAGCTTGCACTGGGAGAAGCGCACATCGATACCCTGCAAACCCAGCTCGCCGACCTGAGCCGTGGGCGCATCCTGCTACAACGCTGAAACTGCTACTGTTATGCGCTGAACTCCCTGAACCGCGATTTCAAAGGAAGCCTTCATGTCTACGCCA
The DNA here is from genome assembly GCF_016405635.1 of Pseudomonas sp. MF6755. NCBI lineage: Bacteria > Pseudomonadati > Pseudomonadota > Gammaproteobacteria > Pseudomonadales > Pseudomonadaceae > Pseudomonas > Pseudomonas sp. MF6755. The sequence continues at coordinate 23,009 of NZ_JAEKDA010000033.1, read as the reverse complement.
AAAACCGCACTGATCATCGGCGCCTCACGCGGGCTGGGCCTTGGCCTGGTCAAGCAACTGCTCCAGGACGGCTGGGACGTGACCGCCACCGTGCGTGATCCGAACAAGGCCGATGCCCTGAAAGCCGTAGGGCCGGTACAGATCGAGAAGTTGGACATGGACGATCAGCAAGCCGTAATCGCCCTGGCCCAACGCCTGAAAGACCGCACCTTCGACCTGCTGTTCGTCAACGCCGGTGTCAAGGGCCCGGCGAACCAGGAGCCAGGCCATGCCACCCTGGCGGAAGTCGGCCAGCTGTTTTTCACCAACGCCGTGGCGCCGATCAACCTGGCCCAGCGCTTTGTCGGGCAGATCCGTAAAGACACAGGAGTGCTCGCTTTCATGAGCTCGGTACTGGGCAGCGTGACCATTCCCGACGGCTCGGACCTGGCGCTGTACAAGGCCAGCAAGGCTGCACTCAATTCGATGACCAACAGTTTTATCACCCAACTGGGCGATCATAAGCTGACGGTTCTGTCGCTGCATCCGGGCTGGGTGAAGACCGACATGGGCGGCGAAAACGCGCATATCGACGTCGACACCAGCGTGCGCGGCCTGGTGGATCAGGTGAATGCATACACTGGCAAAGGCGGCCATCACTTCGTGGACTACAAGGGCGACACCATCGCCTGGTAAGCAGCAAAGGGTCGTTATCGACTGATTGCCGTCGATAACGATCCACGCGTAAACTGCCCACCTCGCCCTCCCCGGCGACCCTGGATCAGCAGACAGGGCAACACTGAGCTGGCAAACCTGAACCCATCATTCAGAGGAGCCGGCCAATGCCTGCGACCCGTATCTGGTTAAAAAACCCCCTCGCGATCTTCACTGCCAATGGCCTCGATGCCCGTGGTGGCCTGGTGCTGCAAGACGGTGTGATCACCGAAGTGCTGGCCCAGGGCCAAGAGCCGGCACAGCCCTGTGCGCAGGTGTTCGATGCCCGCGAGCATGTGGTCCTGCCCGGGCTGATCAACACCCACCACCATTTCTACCAGACCCTGACCCGCGCCTGGGGGCCGGTGGTCAACCAGCCGCTGTTCCCCTGGCTGAAAACCCTGTACCCGGTTTGGGCACGGCTCACCCCGGAAAAACTCGCCCTGGCCAGCAAGGTCGCCCTGGCGGAACTGCTGCTCTCGGGCTGCACCACGGCGGCCGATCACCACTACCTGTTCCCCGATGGCTTGGAAAACGCCATTGATGTGCAGGTAGAAAGCGTGCGCGAACTGGGCATGCGCGCCATGCTCACCCGCGGCTCCATGAGCCTGGGCGAAGCCGATGGCGGCTTGCCGCCGCAGCAGACCGTGCAACAAGGCCAGGTGATCCTCGAAGACAGCCAGCGCCTGATCCGCGAGTACCACCAGCGGGGCGACGGTGCGCAAATCCAGATAGCCCTGGCGCCGTGCTCACCGTTCTCGGTCACGCCCGAAATCATGCAAGCCAGCGCCGAGCTGGCCAACAGCCTGGATGTGCGCCTGCACACCCACCTGGCGGAAACCCTCGACGAGGAGGACTTCTGCCTGCAACGTTTCGGCCTGCGTACCGTGGACTACCTCGACAGCGTCGGCTGGCTCGGCCCACGCACCTGGCTGGCCCATGGCATTCACTTCAACCCGGATGAAATCGCGCGCCTGGGCGCTGCCGGTACTGGCATCTGCCACTGCCCAAGCTCGAATATGCGTCTGGCCTCCGGTATCTGCCCGACCCTGGACCTGCTCGCCGCCGGTGCCCCCATTGGCCTGGGCGTGGACGGTTCCGCTTCCAACGACGCGTCGAACATGATCCTTGAAGCGCGCCAGGCCCTGTATATCCAACGCCTGCGGTATGGCGCAGAAAAGATCACCCCCGAAGGCGTGCTCGGCTGGGCGACCAAGGGGTCGGCGCAGTTGCTGGGCCGCACGGATATCGGTGAATTGGCCGTGGGCAAACAGGCTGACTTGGCGTTGTTCAAGCTTGATGAGCTGCGCTTCTCCGGCAGCCACGATCCGATTTCAGCGCTGCTCTTGTGCGGTGCGGATCGAGCGGACCGGGTGATGATTGGCGGCCAGTGGCGAGTCATCGACGGGCAGGTCGAAGGCCTGGACCTGAAAGGTTTGATCGCCGATCACACCCAGGCGGCGCGGCAGTTAATCGCCGGAACCTGAGCCAAACGAGGATCAAAGTGTGGGAGGGGGCTTGCTCCCGATAGCGGTGGGTCAGCCAACCTATATATGACTGAACCACTGCCATCGGGAGCAAGCCCCCTCCCACATTTGGCTCTATGGCGTTCTTAAAATCTGGTTATAACCCCAACAGCGACAACATGATAAAGGTCGCAAACAGCACAAAATGGGTCATCCCTTCGATGGCATTGGTCTCACCATCGTTGAGGTTGATTGCGCTGACAATCAGCGTGATAAACACCATCACGGTTTGCACCGGCGTCATCGCCATCTGGAACGGCTGGCCGGTATAGAGCGCCATGGCTTCCATCACCGGCACCGTCAGAATCACCGTCGACAACGAGGCACCCAACGCGATGTTCACCACCGACTGCATGCGGTTGGCCAACGCGGCGCGCAGTGCCGTCAGGATTTCCGGCGCAGCGGAGATAGCCGCCACCACAATCGCCGTGATCACCGGCGGAGCGCCCGTGCCTTCCAGGCCCAGGTCGAGGGTCTTGGACATCACCTCGGCCAGTGCACCAATCACGATCACCCCAAACACCAAGGTGCCGATGGAAAACGCCAGGTTGACCGGCGGCGCCTGCTCGTATTCCGGGGTTTTCTTGCGGCGTTTTTCCGGGTAGCTGTAGCTGAAGAAATAACTGTGCGGCCCAACCTGCATGCGCAGGAACAGGGTGTACAGCACCACCATCGCGCCAATGGTGAAGGCCGAGTAAATTTTCCAATCCGCTTCGGGGATAAATTCCGGCACCACCATCGACACGCCCATGGCGGTGAGGATCATCACGCTGTAGGTGCGTGCCGAGTCATCGTTGTAGGACTGCTCGCCATGCTTGATGCCGCCCATCAACGCGGCCAGGCCGAGGATGCCGTTGATATCGAGCATCACCGCCGAGTAAATGGTGTCGCGCACCAGTGTGGGCGATGGCTCGTTACTCATCATGATCGCCAGGATCACCACTTCCACCAACACCGCGGCGAGGGTCAGGATCATGGTGCCATAGGGGTCACCGACTTTTTCTGCCAACTGCTCGGCGTGATGCGCCACGCGCATCGAGGCCATTACGATAAACGCGATCAGCGCAACGCCGGCCAGCAGCGCCACCAGTTGCCCGCTGTGAAGCATCCAGTGCTCCAAGGGGTAGGCGGCAATCGCGGCGATCAGCGCCAGCAGCATGAATTTTTCTTGCTTGAGGGATGTGAGCATTCGGGGCCTTTTCGTACAGCGAATCAGTCATTGATGGGGTACAGACTGCGCCAAGCCGCTAACGTTTCGTTACACCTTAGTTCACGTCACCCTTGCGTGAGTGACACAAATACTCTCCTGCTGGTCAGGTTTTGCCGATTATTTCGGCCATGGCCTGTAGAATGCCGCCATTGCACCTGATGAGAATTTAGAAAATGTACGATTGGCTCAACGCCCTGCCCAAGGCTGAATTGCACCTGCATCTGGAGGGTTCGCTGGAGCCTGAGTTGCTGTTCGCCCTGGCCGAGCGCAACAAGATTGCGCTGCCGTGGAACGACGTCGAAACCCTGCGCAAGGCCTACGCCTTCAACAACCTGCAAGAGTTTCTCGACCTGTATTACAAAGGCGCCGATGTACTGCGCACGTCCCAGGATTTCTACGACCTGACCTGGGCCTACCTGCTGCGCTGCAAAGCACAGAACGTGATCCACACCGAACCGTTCTTCGACCCGCAAACCCACACCGACCGTGGCGTGCCGTTCGAAGTGGTGCTCAACGGCATCGCCGCTGCGCTTAAAGATGGCGAGCAGCAACTGGGCATCACCAGCGGCCTGATCCTGAGCTTCCTGCGCCACCTGAGCGAAGCCGAAGCCGAGAAAACCCTAGACCAGGCCTTGCCATTCCGTGACGCGTTCGTGGCCGTGGGCCTGGACAGCTCGGAAATGGGCCACCCGCCGAGCAAGTTCCAGCGCGTGTTCGACCGTGCCCGTCACGAGGGCTTCCTGACCGTGGCTCACGCCGGTGAAGAAGGCCCACCCGAGTACATCTGGGAAGCCCTCGACCTGCTGAAAATCCAGCGCATCGACCATGGCGTGCGCGCCATCGAAGACGAGCGTTTGATGCAGCGCATCATCGACGAGCAGATCCCGTTGACCGTGTGCCCGCTGTCCAACACCAAGCTCTGCGTGTTCGACGACATGGCCCAGCACAACATCCTCGACATGCTCGAGCGTGGCGTGAAGGTGACTGTGAACTCGGATGACCCGGCGTACTTCGGCGGCTATGTCACCGAGAACTTCCACGCGCTGTACACCTCCCTGGGCATGACCCAGGACCAGGCCAAACGCCTGGCGCAGAACAGCCTGGATGCGCGGCTCGTAAAACCATAACCGGCAATCACTGACTGAATGCAGTCTAAATGTGGGGCGGGCTTGCTCGCCCCACATTGGTTTTGTATTGACCTTTAGATTTCGGTGAGCTCTTCCAGGGTCTTGCCCTTGGTTTCCATCCCAAACACCCAGACCACCAGCGCCGCCACCGCAAAACACAGCGCGCCCAAGGCAAATACCCCGCCCTGCCCGGTTATCGGGAACACCAGCCCGGTCACCAATGGCCCCAGCAACGAGCCGACCCGGCCTATCGCCGACGCAAACCCGGAGCCCGTCGCCCGCGCCGAGGTGGGATACAACTCCGGCGTGTAGGTGTACAGCACCGCCCACATGCCAAACAGAAAGAACTGCATCAACAGCCCGGAAGTAATCAGCAGGCCTACGTTGCCGCCAAACACCGCGCTCTGCCCATACAAAAATGCCATTACCCCACCGCCCAACAACGTCACGACGCACACCGGCTTACGCCCCCAGCGTTCGACCAGCCACGCCGCCATCAGGAAGCCCGGAATCCCGCCAAGGGAAATGATCACCGTGTAATACACCGACTGGGTCACGGCAAAACCCGATTGCTGCAACAACGCACTCAGCCAGGACGTCAGTCCGTAGAACCCGAGCAAAGCAAAGAACCACACACTCCAGATCATCATCGTGCGCTGGCGGTACTGCGCCGACCAAAGCTGCTGAAACGCGGAGAAGAAAGTCCCCGGCACCGTATCGACGCGTGGCAGGGCAATCGGCTCAGGCAAATCAGCGCGGCCCAGTGAATCGCGCACCTTCTGTTCAATACCCAGCAAAACCTTGTCCGCCGCGTCATGCTTTCCGGCCTGTTCCAGCCAACGCGGCGACTCCGGGATAAAGAACCGGATGGCCAACACAAACACCGCCGGCACCGCCAACACCAGGAAGATGTCGCGCCAGCCAATCACCGGCAACAGGAAGTAAGACAGCACGCCCGCGGCCACAAAGCCCAACGGCCAAAAACCATCCATCAACGCGATATAGCGCCCGCGCCGTTTGGCGGGAATCAGCTCCGACAGCATCGACTGAGCAATGGGAAATTCCATGCCCATGCCAATGCCCAGCAGGATACGAAACAACGTCAGCGTCTCCACCGTCTGCGCCGTGGAACACAGGTAGCTGGCGACGCCCCACAACACGATGCTCCACTGGAACACCGGCTTGCGCCCGAAGCGATCAGCGAGCATCCCGGAGAGCGAAGCGCCGACCACCATGCCGAAAAAACTCGAACTGGCCAGCAGCCCGGCCTGGGCCGTACTCAAGCCAAACTCGGTTTTGATCGAACCTAACAGGAAGGTCATCATCGCCAGGTCCATGGAGTCGAAGAAAAACGCCAAGGCGATGATGATGAAAACGACTCGGTGGTAACCGCTGATGGGCAACCGTTCCAGCCGTTCTGCCGCGCTATAGCCCTGCCTACCCATGCCGCACCCCCAGTGTGAAAAATCCCCCTGGCGAGTGTGCGGCATCGTTTGCCCTGGCTATTGCTGGATGCGACCTGACTGCAACTCTGAACGACGCGTTCTTATCGTGCCGCCAGCCGGTTGATTTCCTCAACCCCTGCATCGTTGACCAATAACGCCCGTGACTCATTGATCACACTGATCCAGTTCGCCTGCAGAAACAGCTGCATCAACCCTGCCCCCAACGCACCGCCCAAGTGTGGTTGCTGCTGGCTCCAGTCGAAACAGTCGCAGACCAACGGCGATGCCAGTGCTTGGGTAAAAATGCCCAGGTCCGCCAAACGCTGCGTGCCCTTGACCGTAACCTCGGTACGCTGCTCATGGCGCTCGATCCATCCGGCCGCGAGCATCCGTTGATACAGCCCTGCCGCCACCTCGCCGCCGAGGTGGCCGTGGCACCAGCGGGCGCGACGCAGCAGCGGCGGTGCCAGCAACGCCGGTGGCGAAGCATCCGGTGTGCTACGCGCCGCACTGGCCATGGTGGTGCTGGCCAGCGCATCAATCGCGGCACTGACATCCGCAGCTGCCACGCGAAACAGCCGCTTGCCCCGGCGGGCCTCGATCCGCAGCAGGCCGCTGCCGGTCAGCCGCGCCAAATGCGCATTGGCCGACGCCGGCGACAAACCGGCCAGCGTCGCCAGCTCATCTGAAGATTTCGCCGAACCGTCCATCAAGGCCCAGAGCATGGCCGTGCGTTTGGGCTCGGCGAGCAAGCTGGCGATCTGACTGATGCAAGGTGCTGCTTCCATGTATTCACTCCCTGTTAAACCATTGTTCTGCTGCGGTTGACGCCGAAGTATAGGTGCGCAGGCCGCCGGTTCCGCGGCGTCTGACAGCGCAGATCAGGACAGGATATGAGGGAAACTTCCGACCGTGGCGCAGGCTATTGCCCTTTGGCCATTCGCCCCGGTCGTTGCGCGGTCAATGTCGCACAACGGGACACGAGCATGTCCCGCAGCAAATTGATGGGTTTGCTCAATTGCGCGCGGTGGGCACATAGCAGGTTGAGTGGCGTGCGCTCGCCCTGCAGCTCCGGCAGAATCAGACGCAAGCGCCCGGCCAGCACGTCGGTGCTTACATCCAGCCAGGACTTGTAGGCAATGCCCATCCCTGCCACCGCCCAGCGGCGCACAACATCGGCATCATCACTGAAGCGGTCACCGCTGACCGTCAGGCTGACGTGACGCTTGCCGTCGTAAAAACCCCAGTGGTCATGCACGCGGCTGCCAAGCATGTACAGCAGGCAATTGTGCTGGGCCAGTTGTTCCAGATAGCGCGGCTCGCCATGCCGGGCGAGGTAACTGGGCGCGGCACACAGCACACGAATATTGTCCGGGGCGATGGGCAGCGCAATCAGGCTGGAGTCTTCGGGCTCGCCATAGCGCAAGGCGATGTCCACTGGCTGGCGGAACAGGTCGGCAATGCGATCGCCCAGTAACAGGCGCACGTTCAATTGCGGGTGTTGCTGCTGGAACTCATCCAACCACGGCACCAACTGATTGCGACCGAAATCCGACGGTGCCGACAATTGCAGCACGCCACTGACATGGTCCTGGCCGCTGGCCAAGAGGCGCCGCCCTTCGTCCAGCGCACTCAATGACGCACGCGCATATTCCAGGAACCCCTCGCCTTCGGCGGTCAGGCGCAGGCTGCGGGTGGAACGCGCCAGCAAGCGCGTGCCCAGTTGCTGTTCGATACGCTTGAGCGCGGCGCTGGCCACTGCGGGCGACAGGTCCATGACCCGCGCAGCCGCCGACAGACTGCCCAGGTCTGCGGCCCGCACAAACAACTGCAAATCATCAAAACGCAGCATGTAATCCCGCCCATTATCAAAATCTGATTGAAACAGACTGCTGTTTTAGCCGCTTTTATCTGCGTAGGAAATAGCCAATCATCTGCCCATCCCGTTATCACCCGTATCACACCGCCCATTTATCGGAGCCATCATGAAAGCCATCGCCTACTACGCCTCACTGCCGATCAACGATCCAGAATCCCTGCAAGACATCGAACTGCCGGCGCCCGTGGCCGGCCCGCGTGACCTGTTGGTGGAAGTCAAAGCCATCTCGGTCAACCCGGTGGACACCAAAGTGCGCCAGAACGTCGCCCCGGAAAATGGCGCTGCCAAGGTGCTGGGCTGGGACGTAGCCGGGGTGGTCAAGGCAGTCGGCAGCGAAGTGACGCTGTTCAAGGCCGGTGACAAGGTGTTCTACGCCGGCTCCCTGGTACGCCCAGGCGGTAACAGCGAACTGCACACAGTGGATGAGCGCATCGTCGGCCATATGCCCAAGAGCCTGGGGTTCGCCGAAGCCGCCGCACTGCCGTTGACCGCCATTACCGCGTGGGAGTTGTTGTTCGAGCGTTTGCAGGTGCAAGAAGGCAAGGAAGATCAAGGCCAGAGCCTGCTGATCGTCGGCGCCGCCGGTGGCGTGGGGTCGATCCTGACTCAACTGGCCAACCAACTTACCGCGCTGAAAGTCATCGGCACCGCGTCGCGCCCCGAAACCCAGGATTGGGCCAAGGCCCTGGGCGCACACTTGGTGATCGACCACAGCCAGCCGTTGAGCGAAGCGCTGAAACAGGCCGGCCAGCCGCACGTGACCCACGTCGCCAGCCTGACCCAGACCGAGCATCACCTGGATCAACTGGTGGAAGCCCTGCAACCCCAAGGCAAGCTGGCGCTGATCGACGACCCCAAGGCGCTGGATGTGAGCAAGCTCAAGCGCAAGAGCCTGTCGCTGCACTGGGAGTTCATGTACACCCGGTCGATGTTCGAGACGCCGGACATGATCGAGCAACACAACCTGCTCAACCGCGTGGCCGAGCTGATCGACGCCGGCACCCTGAAAACCACGGTGGGCGAGCACTTTGGTGTGATCAATGCGCAAAACCTGCGCCGTGCCCACGCGCTGCTGGAAAGCGGCAAGGCCAAGGGCAAGATCGTGCTGGAAGGATTCTGAAAAACGTCTGTCAGCGTCGTCTGTTATTCCTGTGAGTAATGGACGACACCATTAGTCCGAGAGTTGATCCTTGTCATATTTGTGAGGGGATTGGGGTTTATATTGGCCGCCTTTGCCACGATTCTTTTACGTGAGGAAGTCAGCAATGAAGATCCTGATAAAAGCGTTAGCAAAATCCCCAGGCAACCAATGGCAAGTTCGCCTCGACGGCGAAGCCATCACCTTCCGCAGTGAAGCCGAGGCCCGCGCCTTCGCCGATACCCTGCAAGCCCGGATCCAGGCCCCCCACCGCTTTCCCCTCAGCCAGCAACGCTGCGCCGCTGGCTGACCCGTATTTCAGACCTGCGCCTGCGCGGCCCTTGCCCGTTGCAGGCGCTGGGTCGACATCGCAATCGTCACTGCCAGCACACCGCACAAGCTGATGACCATGGCCATTGGCATCGCTGTGCCGTCGTGCAACACGCCAACCATCGACGCCGCACCTGCCGCCACGCCGAACTGGATGCACCCGAGCAACGCTGACGCACTGCCGGCCCGCGCACCCTGCCCGCTCATGGCACACGCCGAGGTATTGGGCAAAATGCAGCCCAGGCTGGCGATACAGATAAACAGCGGCACCAGCAACGGCCACAGGGCCTCGGTGCGCAGCGCTGCGATCCCCAGCAGGCCCAACGCTGCCGCCACATACACCCACACGGTACGCGACAGCAAAAACGCCGGGCCGCGTTTGGCGAGCAATCGCGCATTCAGCTGTGCCACCAGGATAAAGCCGGCGGCGTTGGAGCCGAACAGCCAGCCGTAATGCTCGGCAGGCACGCCATAGAGTTTGATGAATACGAAAGGAGAACCGGCGATGTAGGCAAACATCCCGGCAATCGAGATGCCGCCGGTCAATGCATAACCGAGGTACACCCGGTCCGACAATAGCGAACCATAGCGACGTAACGAGCCAGACAATGGCTGGCGTGGCTGGTGGGCCGGAAAGGTTTCCGGCAATCCAACCGCCACGGCAATGGCCGCCAACACGCTGAACAACGACAACGCCAGGAAGATCGATTGCCAGCCCCACACTCCGACCATCAACCCACCCGCCAATGGCGCGAGAATCGGCGCCAGGCCGGTCACCAGCATCAGTTGCGAATACACCTTGGCCGAGCCCACCGCATCGCATTTGTCACTGACTACCGCCCGGGAAATCACCATGCCCGCGCAACCGCCGAGGGCCTGCACGAAGCGCGCACCGATCAACCATTCCAGGGACGGCGCATAGGCGCAGGCGAAGGACGCGAGGGTAAACAGGGTGACGCCGCTGAGCAGCGGCACACGCCGGCCAAAGCGGTCGGCCAACGGGCCGTAGATCAATTGGCCAATGGCCAGACCAGCGAAATACACCGCCAGGGTCAACTGGATATGTTTTTCATCGGTGGCAAAGGCCGTGGCCATGGCCGGAAAGCCTGGCAGGTAAAAATCGATCGCCAACGGCGCGAAGGCGCTCAAGGCGCCCAGAATCAGGATTATGCGAAGGTTCATCAGACACCCAAGTGAGTCGGCAGCTCGACAGTCTAGCCGCGCTTGGGTGCCGTGAACATTACGTTAGGTCGCTAACTATCGGAAAACTTACGCCAACTTGGCGATGTAGCCTTCCTCGGTGATCAGTTGGATAACCTTCTCCGACGGCAGACTGCTTGCTACGCGTACTTCTTTAGCGGCCAAGTCGACTTCGACACTCGCCGCCGAATCCTCGTCCTGTACCGCCTGGGTCACCGCACGAACGCAATGGCCGCAGGTCATTCCTTCAACACTGAATATTTGCATGACATGACTCCTTTGATGAGGTTGTACCCAGTCTCGAGCTTGCCACGATGGTAAGGTCAAGTTTCAAAAAAATCGGTCGGGCTGGTATTCGATGGCTGCGTCGGCCAAGCTTCAACTTTCCTCGCTGTGAACCACGGAGCATTCGCCATGCGCTGGTCGTTTTTTGCCCTTGCCGGCCTGATGAGCTTATCTGCTGCTGCGCCCCAGGCCCTCGCCGCTGAAGATTATGCGGTGCTGATCATTTCCCGCGAACGCCTGGAAGTGCCAACCAACTGCGAGATCGGCCTGTATATCCAGGACCAATTGGCCGGGCGCCTGTTCCAGGAACAGGCCACCTCGTTCAATCTACCGGCGGGCAATGTGTCGCTGCGGCTCAAGCTGTTGCCGGGTCAGTCCCAAGGCTGCCTGCCTGGTTTGCTGGCGCCACCGGCGCAGAACATCACCTTGAAGGCCGGCGATGTACGCAAATTGCGTATCGCCCAGGGCCCGGATGGTATGTACCTCAAGCCTGCGGCATTGGAATACTGAAGACGCTTGACCTTCCCCACAGGTTAAGGTTGATCCTAGGGGCAACTTCTCCTGGAGGACTGCCCCATGAATGGATCCACCACGTTTGACCTGCCCATCGGCGGCATGACCTGCGCCAGCTGCGCCGGCCGCGTCGAGCGCGCGCTGGGCAAGGTGCCGGGGGTGCAGCGTGTCAGCGTCAACCTGGCCAACGAACGCGCCCATATCGAAGTACTCGGCCAGATGGACGCCAGCGTGTTGATCGCAGCGGTCGACAAAGCCGGCTACACCGCCACCCTGCCCCAGAGCGAAATCGCCACCGAAGCCGACCAGGCCCGACGCTTGCGCCGCGAGCGCTGGGCGCTGGTGGCGGGGATTGTTTTGGCGTTGCCGCTGGTGCTGCCGATGCTGGTGGAACCCTTCGGCCTGCACTGGATGCTCCCCGCCTGGATACAGTTCGCCCTGGCCACGCCGGTGCAATTCATCCTGGGTGCGCGCTTCTATGTCGCCGCGTGGAAAGCCGTGCGCGCCGGCGCCGGCAATATGGACCTGCTGGTGGCGATCGGCACTAGCGCCGGCTACGGCCTGAGCCTCTATGAATGGCTCACCGCCTCCCCAGGCGTGACACCGCACCTGTACTTCGAAGCCTCAGCGGTAGTCATCGCCCTGGTGCTGCTGGGCAAATACCTGGAAAGCCGTGCCAAACGCCAGACCGCCAGCGCCATCCGCGCCCTTGAAGCCTTGCGTCCGGAACGGGCGATCCGCGTGCAGGACGGCCGCGAAGAAGACGTCGCGATCAGTGCGTTGAAGCACGGTGACCTGGTGCTGGTCAAACCCGGCGAACGCTTCCCGGTGGACGGTGAAGTGGTGGAAGGTCAAAGCCATGCCGATGAAGCACTGATCAGCGGCGAAAGCCTACCGGTGCCCAAACAACCGGGTGATGCCGTCACCGGTGGCGCCATCAACGGTGAGGGCCGCTTGCTGGTGCGTACCCTGGCCCTGGGTGCAGAGAGCGTGCTGGCCCGCATCATCCGCCTGGTCGAAGACGCCCAGGCCGCCAAGGCGCCGATCCAGAAACTGGTGGATAAAGTCAGCCAGGTATTCGTGCCTGCCGTGTTGGTATTGGCGCTGATCACCGTTGTGGGCTGGTGGTTGTATGGCGCGTCGCTGGAAACAGCGATCATCAATGCGGTGGCGGTGCTGGTGATCGCTTGCCCTTGCGCCCTGGGCCTGGCCACACCAACCGCAATCATGGCCGGCACCGGCGTCGCCGCACGCCACGGCATTCTGATCAAGGATGCCGAAGCCCTGGAGCGCGCCCATGCCGTGAGCGCTGTGGTATTCGACAAGACCGGCACCCTCACCTCCGGCGCGCCGAAAATTGCGCACTTGGCGGCGGTGGATGGGAACGAAGCGCTCTTGTTGCAACAGGCCGGCGCCTTGCAACGCGGCAGTGAACACCCACTGGCCAAGGCCGTGCTGGATGCTTGCCTGGAGAAAGGCTTGGACGTGGCTGATGTAAGCGCCAGCCAATCACTGACCGGGCGTGGCATTGCCGGTACGCTGGATGGCCGGCCATTGGCGCTGGGCAATCGACGCTTGCTGGAAGAAACCGGCTTGAGCATGGGTGAACTGAGCCAGCGCGCCAAGGATTGGGAAGCCGAGGGCCGCACGTTGTCATGGCTGATCGAGCAAGGCGCGCAGCCTCGCGTGCTCGGCCTGTTTGCCTTTGGCGACACCCTCAAGCCCGGTGCGCTGGAGGCCGTGCAGCAACTCAAGGCGCAGCACATCAGCAGCCACCTGATTACTGGCGACAACCACGGCAGTGCCCGGGTCGTCGCAGAGGCATTGGGTATCGACGATGTGCATGCCGAAGTACTGCCCGCCTACAAAGCTGCTGCCGTTGCCGAGCTGAAAAAAACCGGCGTGGTCGCCATGGTCGGCGACGGCATCAACGACGCCCCGGCCCTGGCGGCCGCCGATATCGGCATCGCCATGGGCGGCGGCACCGACGTGGCCATGCATGCCGCCGGTATCACCCTGATGCGTGGCGACCCGCGCCTGGTGCCGGCCGCCCTGGAGATCAGCCGCAAGACCTACGCAAAAATTCGCCAGAACTTGTTCTGGGCCTTTGTGTATAACTTGATCGGCATTCCCCTGGCCGCCTTCGGCCTGCTCAACCCGGTGCTGGCCGGCGCCGCGATGGCCTTGTCCAGCGTCAGCGTGGTGAGCAATGCACTATTGTTGAAAACCTGGAAACCAAAGGACTTGGAGGATCAACGCCCATGAACATCGGCCAAGCGGCCCGCACCAGCGGGCTGAGCGCAAAGATGATTCGCTACTACGAATCCATCGGCCTGCTGAAAACGGCCCATCGCACCGACAGCGGCTATCGCCTGTATGGTCACGACGACCTGCACACCCTGACGTTTATAAAACGCTCACGGGACCTGGGGTTTTCACTGGAGGAGGTCGGCAAGCTGCTGACCCTGTGGGAGGACCGGCAGCGGGCCAGCGCCGACGTAAAAGCCTTGGCGCGCCAGCACATCGACGAACTGAATCATAAGATTCGCGAGTTGGGGCAACTGCGCGATACGTTGCAGGACCTGATGGAGCACTGCCAGGGCGATCATCGGCCCGATTGCCCGATTCTCAAGGAGTTGGCGGCGGGGAACTGCTGCGCCTGATGCTCTGGCTGGATACACACAATTCAAATGTGGGAGGGGGCTTGCTCCCGATGAGGGAGTGTCAGTAAACACATCTGTCGCTGACACACCGCCATCGGGAGCAAGCCCCCTCCCACATTTTGAACCTCATCTATCCTGAGATCACTGCATCCAAGGCGGCGGCGGTGGCTCGTCCGGTACTTTGCTCGGTGGCGCATCATCGGCCGCGCGAATCGCCTGGCGACGCTCTTCATCCAGCCGCGCCGCTTCGATTTCGCGGATCACACCGCCCACGTCCGCGAGTTCTTCCGGTTCGTCGAACTCACCGGTCAACACACTGGCCGGGTGCAAGGTGCCGGCTTCGTACAAGGCCCACATTTCTTTGGCGTACTTGGTCTTCTTCAATTCCGGGGCAAAGCGCCCGAAGTAGGAAGCCATGTTGCCCACGTCCCGCTCCAGCATGCTGAACGCGTGGTTGTTGCCCGCCGCATCCACCGCCTGGGGCAGGTCGATGATCACCGGGCCCGTTGGTGTGAGCAGTACGTTGAACTCGGACAGGTCTCCGTGCACCAGGCCGGTGCACAGCATCAGTACGATCTGTGAGATCAGGAAGGCGTGGTATTCACGCGCCTGGTCCGGTTCCAATGTCACGTCGTTCAAACGCGGCGCCGCGTCGCCATACTCGTCGGCCACCAACTCCATCAACAGCACGCCTTCGAGGAAGTCGTACGGCTTGGGCACGCGAACGCCCGCACCGGCCAGACGGAACAACGCCGCGACTTCAGCATTCTGCCAAGCGTCTTCGGTTTCTTTCTTGCCGAACTTGGAGCCCTTGGCCATGGCCCGGGCCTGGCGGCTGTTACGGACCTTGCGGCCTTCCTGGTATTCGGCCGCCTGACGAAAACTTCGTTTGTTCGCCTCCTTGTAAACCTTGGCGCAACGCAATTCGTTGCCGCAGCGCACCACATAAACAGCTGCTTCTTTACCACTCATGAGTGGGCGCAGCACTTCGTCGACCAGACCGTCTTCGATCAGGGGTTCAATGCGTTTAGGAGTCTTCATCAGCTTTTATTGTGGGTCCTGTATTACCAAACACGCGTGTGGCACTCGTTATACGGCAATCGGCTCGCCGGTGGGAGAGGCTACCGACCTCTGACCACTCAAGAATGCATGCAATGGGCCAATTTTTTCGGCAATCAGCGCTCGATAATCGCCGTCACCCCTTGCCCGCCCGCGGCACAGATCGAAATCAGCCCACGCCCCTTGCCCGCCGCATCCAACAATTTGGCGAGGTTTGCGACGATGCGCCCACCGGTGGCAGCAAATGGATGGCCCGCCGCCAGGGAGCTACCCTTGACGTTGAGCCGGCTGCGATCGATAGACCCCAGCGCAGCGTCCAGGCCCAGGCGGGTCTTGCAATAGTCCGCATCTTCCCAAGCCTTGAGCGTGCACAACACCTGGGCAGCGAAGGCTTCGTGGATCTCGTAGTAATCAAAGTCCTGCAAGGTCAGGCCGTTGCGGGCCAGCAAGCGCGGCACCGCATACACCGGCGCCATCAACAGGCCCTCGGCGCCGTTGACGAAGTCCACCGCCGCCGCCTCGCCATCACGCAGGTACGCCAGGATCGGCAGGCCACGTTCCTTGGCCCAGGCTTCACTGCCCAGCAGCACCAGAGAGGCACCATCGGTGAGCGGCGTGGAGTTGCCGGCGGTGAGCGTGCCCTTTTCGCTGCGCTCGAAGGCCGGCTTGAGGCTGGCGAGTTTTTCCAGGGTCAGGTCGGGACGCAGATTATTGTCGCGAGTGAGGCCGAGAAATGGCGTGAGCAAATCGTTGTGCCAGCCTTCGGCGTAGGACGCAGCCATCTTCTGATGGCTTTCCAGAGCCAACTGATCCTGCTCGGCGCGGGGAATCTGCCAGGTCTGCGCCATCAACTCGCAGTGCTGGCCCATGGACAAGCCTGTGCGCGGCTCGCCATTGCGCGGCAGTTCCGGCTTGAGGTGCTGGGGACGAAGTTGTAACAAGACTTTTAATTTATCCGCCATGGTTTTACTGCGATTGGCTTGCAGCAAGATCTTGCGCAGCCCTTCATTTACCCCAATCGGCGCATCCGAGGTGGTATCCACCCCGCCAGCAATCCCGCATTCGATCTGGCCCAGGGCGATTTTGTTAGCCACCAGCAACGCCGCCTCCAGCCCGGTGCCGCAGGCTTGCTGGATGTCGTACGCAGGCGTTTGCGGTGACAGGCGCGAGCCGAGCACGCATTCGCGGGTCAGATTGAAATCACGCGAATGCTTGAGCACCGCGCCGGCGGCCACCTCGCCGATGCGCAGGCCGTGCAGGTTGTAGCGCTCGATCAAGCCCTCCAGTGCGGCGGTCAACATCGCCTGGTTACTCGCCGTGGCATAAGGGCCATTGGAACGGGCGAAAGGAATGCGGTTACCGCCAATGATCGCTACACGGCGCAATTGAGTCATGGAAAGCTCCCTTGTGGAGGTGGGTGGAATCATCAAGCCTAGCCTAGGCTCAATCGAACGACTGCCACCCCAGGGTGGTCAACCCTTTGAACCCCAGCCTTCGGAGAGCGTTCCATGTCTGACCGTTATATCGACTTCGCCAACTCAAGCCTCGGCCATCGCCTGGTCGCCGCCATTGGCCTGCCGTCACCGGTGCGCCTGGAACGCTGGCAAGCCGGACGCCTGCGCCCGGTCGACGGCGCACTGCTGCTCGGCGGCGGCACGCTGACGACCAAGGTGCTGGCATTTGCCAATCGACTGACCGACGCTGTCTACAGCTACGGCACCGAAGCCTCGACGGCGCCTGCATGGATTCCCGGCCACGGCCCCAAGCTCAAGGCGGTAGTGTTCGACGCCAGCGACTTGCAGCACACCGATCAGCTCAAGCAACTGCGTGAGTTCTTCCAGCCGCTGCTGAAAAACCTCGACCACAGTGCACACCTGGTGATCCTCGGCCGTGCGCCGGAAAGCCTCAGCGATCCCTTTGCCGCCAGTGCCCAGCGTGCCCTCGAAGGTTTCAGCCGCTCCCTGGCCAAGGAACTGCGCAGCGGCGGTGTGTTGCAGTTGCTGTATGTGGGCGACGGCGCCGAGGACCAATTGGAAGGCGCGCTGCGGTTTTTCCTGTCGCCGAAAAGCGCTTACATCTCGGGCCAGGTGATTCGCCTGACAGCCTGTGACACTCCCGTCGAGGACTGGACGCGCCCTCTGGCTGGGCGCAAGGCCCTGGTCACCGGCGCCGCCCGTGGCATTGGTGCATCCATCGCCGAAACCCTGGCGCGCGACGGTGCCGAGGTGATCCTGCTCGATGTGCCCCAGGCCAAGGCCGATCTGGAGGCCCTGGCCGCGCGCCTGAATGCGCGCACGGTGGTGCTGGATATCTGCGCCGAAGACGCCGCCAGCCAACTCGTCGAGCACTTGCCCGACGGGCTCGACATCCTGGTGCACAACGCCGGCATTACCCGTGACAAAACCCTGGCCAACATGACCCCGGAATACTGGGACGCGGTGCTGGCGGTCAACCTCAATGCGCCGCAGGTACTGACCAATGCCCTGCTCGACAGCGGCAGCTTGCATGACAACGCGCGGGTGGTGCTGCTGGCTTCCATCAGTGGCATCGCCGGTAACCGCGGGCAAACCAACTATGCCGCGAGCAAGGCCGGGTTGATCGGCCTGGCCCAGGCCTGGGCGCCCCTGTTGAAGGCGCGTGGGATCAGTATCAATGCCGTGGCGCCGGGCTTTATCGAAACCCAGATGACCGCGCATATTCCATTCGCCCTGCGTGAAGCCGGGCGCCGCATGAGCTCCCTGGGCCAGGGTGGCTTGCCCCAGGACGTGGCCGAAGCCGTGGCCTGGCTAGGTCAGCCGGGTTCCGGTGCGGTCAGCGGCCAAGCGCTGCGGGTGTGTGGGCAAAGTCTTCTGGGAGCGTGAGCATGCAATGGCAAACCTTGGACAGCACACCGTCTCTACTGCCGCTGTATTGGCGGGCGGCGCTCAAGCGCAAGATTACCGGCAGCACATTGCCCGAACACGGTTTGCGCTGCCGGGTCAGCGTCAATCCCAGGGCCATCGCGGCGTACCGCAAGGTCTGTGGGTTTGCCGACAGCCCGATGCTGCCGGCAACGTATCCGCACATCCTGGCGTTCGGCCTGCAGATGCAACTGCTGACTGACAAGGCATTTCCGTTTCCGCTGCTGGGGCTGATTCACCTGAGCAATCGCATCCGCGTTCATCGGCCGTTGGGTGGCGTGGGCGATCTGAGCGTCGGCGTCTACGCACACGACCTCAGGCCTCACGCCAAGGGCGCAACCTTTGAGATTGTGACCGTCGTCGAGGATGCCCTTGGGTTGCTGTGGGAAGCCGACAGCCAAATGCTGTGTCGGGGCGTGAAGCTTGATGGCGAGGCAGTGGATAACACCTTGCAGGTGCCAGGCCCGACCATCGAGCTGACACGTTGGAAAGCACCTGCCGATATCGGCCGCCGCTATGCCCGCGTGTCCGGCGATTACAACCCTATCCACCTCAGTGCACCGACGGCCAAGTTGTTCGGCTTCCCCCAGGCCATTGCCCATGGGCTGTGGAACAAAGCGCGTACGCTCGCGGCGTTGGGAGAACATCTGCCGGTGGCCAATATTGAAATCGAGGTGGAGTTCAAGAAGCCCGTTCGCCTGCCCAGTGAAGCCATATTGATGAGCAGCGCCGCTGGCTCCAGTGGTGAGCTGGAGCTCAAAGGCAAGGGGGACATTCAACATATGCTTGGCAAGTGGCACCCGATCGCCTGAAATGGCCTGATTAATTGTATATATACACCTTAAGTTATAGCGGACCTCACAAGGTCCGCCTATTTATTCAACTCATTGATTTAGAACCTCTAACAATTAATTAGCCGCCTACCACTACACCCTTCGCATTAGTCACTAAGCCGACTAAGAACTTGTGTATATAAATCGTTAATACCAAGTTGAGCGTTGCGCGAAAGAGTGCCCGGGTCTGTGATAACCACACGGACAAACCTATCGCTATCCCTAGAAATAGCGAAGGTTTGAAACAACCAAGGTTGTACCAGGTGCAAGGAACTCAATCATGAAAACTCAAGTAGTGTTTTGGAAAGCAAGTACCGCGCTGGCCCTGATCATGGCGATGAGCCTCGGTGGCTGCAGCAGCGGTGGCGGCGGGCATCATAGTGATGTTGCAGCATCCTCTCCGGACGCCGGCGCAGGTGGCGGCACTGGCGGCGGCGACGGCGGTACGGGCGGTGGTACCGGTGGCGGCACTGGCGGCGGCGACGGCGGCACGGGCGGCGGAACCGGTGGCGGCGACGGCGGCACGGGCGGCGGAACCGGTGGTGGCACTGGCGGCGGCGACGGCGGCACGGGCGGCGGAACCGGTGGTGGCACTGGCGGCGGCGACGGCGGCACGGGCGGCGGAACCGGTGGTGGCACTGGCGGCGGCGACGGTGGCACGGGCGGCGGAACCGGTGGCGGCACTGGCGGCGGCACTGGCGGCGGCACTGGCGGTGGTACTGGCGGTGGTACAGGTGGCGGCACTGGCGGCGGCACTGGCGGCGGTACTGGCGGTGGAACCGGCGGCGGCACAGGCGGTGGCACTGGCGGCGGTACGGGTTCGACAACTACCCCGCTGGTCACTGGCCAGATCGCCGGCACCCTCGGCACTACCGTGGGCAATGTAGGCACAGCCGTCGGTAATCTCGGCTCGACCTTGAATGGTGTGCCCATCGTCGGCGTAACCGCTGGCGGCCTAGTGACCTCGGCAGGCACCGCCGTTAACAGCATCGGCAGCGGTGTAACTTCAGGCCTGGGCTCTCTGGGTACCAACAGCAATTCCCTGGGCAAAACTGTCGCCGGTGTCGGCAACGGCGTGGCCGACCTGGGCGACGGCCTGTCGACCACAGGCAAATCGCTGTCAACCACCCTCGGCGGTGTCCCCGTAGTCGGCGGCTTGACCGGCGGTGTCGGCGGCGCGGTGGGTGGCGTAGTCGATAAAGTCGGCACCACGGTGACGATGCTCGGCGATACCCTCAGCACTGCCAGCACTACGGGCCCGCTGGGCTCGTTGACCAACACCGTTGGCGGCAAAGTCGTGGTGCCGGTCGTGTCGCTGGTGGAAAACACCACGGGCAACCTCGGCAAGGCCACCGGCCTGGGTAACCCAGTCAATGGCCTGCTGGATAAAGTCGGCTCGACCGTCACCGGCCTGGGCACTCAAGTCGCCAGTACTGGCGGCACAGGCAACCCGGTCACTGGCATTGTGGGTACCGTGCTGACTGGCGTCGGCGGCACACTCGATAAGTCGGGCGGTTATGTCGCTCCAGCAGGCGGCGCCTCGGCTCCCGGCATACCGGAGCTGGTGGGTGGCCTGGTGTCTAACGTAGGCACCGGCCTGAATGTAGGCAATACCAACGGCACCGTCAGTGCAGCGGGTGTAACCGGCGGCGCACTGGGCAATACCATCGCTTCCGTAGGTACTGTCCTGGGTGGCACCGGTGTGGCTAACACTGGCGCCACGGCACCGGTCGCAGCGGTGGCAACCAATGTCGGCGCAGCCCTGAACCCCGTGACCTCCGGCGTCACCGCTCTGACGCAAAACATTGGTACTACCACCGGCGTTGGCGCTCCGGTGAACGGCCTGGTGACGCAAGTCGGCGGCGCGGTCAGCAGCTTGGGCACCAACCTGACCACAGCCAATGCCAACCCGGTCACTAACACCCTCGGCACTACCGTAACAGCGGTCGGCAACACTGTAGGCTCGGTGGGTGGCTTGGTTACCGGTGGCACCGGTGGCACCAGCGGTGGCCTGCTCGGCGGCCTGAACATCGGCGCCAGCGCCACGGCCAGTGGCAGTGCAAGCACAGCAGGAGGCGCCACTACAGGAGGCACTACAACCGGTGGACTGGGCGGTCTGTTGAACGGCCTGACTGGCAAAAAATAGAATTGCACCTGGCCGATTAGACGGCCTCACCTACAGCGCCTACGCTTGGTTGAGACGAGAGACCCTAAATAAGTCTCTCGTCTTTTTTATGGGCGACGCCTTGTGTGATGAGCCGCCGCCCTCCCGAACCGTGTCCCAGAACCCGGCGGGCCCGAAACGCTGCTGCAGTTGACCATGGAGTGTCCTATGCGCGTGTTGACGCCGTTGTTATTGCTTACCCTCGGTGCCTATGTACAGGCCGAGCCCCTTCCCAGCTTTTTGAACAGCAACGACACTATTCGCACCTTGCCGGTCCCCAACCTGCCTGCCGACGCCTATCGACCGGCCACGCCGCAAACCCAGGTACCTGAAGCGCCGCCGACGGCCGGCCAGCCCCTGCTGATGGACACCAAGGTCACCATCCGCAAGCTGCAGATCGAGGGTGGGACGATCTACCCGCTCACCGAGACGGCCAAGGCCTACGAGCCTTTGATTGGTCGTGAGACCAACCTCGCGCAACTGATCGAAGCCACCCGCAGCATCACCCGCCGTTACCAGCAGGACGGCTACCTGCTGTCATACGCATTCCTGCCGCAACAGAACTTCGAAAACGGCCTGGTCCGCGTGGTCCTGGTGGAGGGTTACATCAAGGACTATCAACAAACTGGCGACATCGGTTCGGTGTCGGCCTACGTCGACAAACTGGCGAATAAACTCCTCGCTGAGCGCCCCCTGACGCGCAAGACCTTCGAGCGCTACACCACCCTGATGAGCCGCATCCCCGGCCTGACGGTACAGGCGCAAGTGCCACCGCCGGGCACCACCGATGGCGCCACGCACATGCAGATCCAGGCCAGCCGCAAGCCCTTCACCACGAGCATGAGCCTGGTGGAAAAAAACCGTGGCGGCACCCAGGCGTTGCTCAGCGCCACCAGCAATTCCCAAACCTTCCTGGGCGAACAGCTCACCGTCAGCGGCCTGTTCCCGCCGGGTGAGGATAAAGAGCATTACTACCGCGTGGACTACAACCAGTTCATCAATGCCGAGGGCAGCCAGCTCACACTGGCCGCCGAACGTTACCGCGCCGACCCCAACGCCAATGTGCAACTCGACGGCGGCTTCGAACTCAAACCGCACCAGTCCGTCGATCGCTACTCCATTGGCCTGAGCCATCCGCTGATCGCATCGCCCACCGAGTCGTTGACCCTCGGCACGCGCCTCTACGCCGTCGACCAGACCACGCGCTACAAACTGGTGGGCTACCCGTTGCGCTTCGACATCGAATCCAACCTGCGCGCCCTGGCGTTCGAGGGTGATTGGCGCAAGGCTGACGCCCGGCAATTGCGCATTCTCAGCGGCGGCCTGTACCAAGGTATCGACGGGTTGGGCGCTAAAGCCCGCAGTGATCTGGACGTGGCGAAACCCGACCTCGACTTCTTCCGCCTGCGCCTGTCCGGCGTGCAAAGCAACAAGTTCTTCGATAACTGGCAAGGCGTGCTCTCAGGCGCGTTCTACTGGAGTAATGACACCCTGCCAGACAGCGAGCGTGCTACCTTCGGCGGGCAAAATTTCGGTCGTGGCTACCCTGATGACCAAGGCTCGGGCGACAAGGGCTGGGGCGTGGCCTATGAGGTCAACTACAGCTTCAACCGCGCCGGTGAGTGGGTGAAGGTCCTGCAGCCTTACGTGGTACTCGACCGTGCCAAGACGTGGTTCAACGAACTGCCGGTCAAGGCTAACGACATGTCATCGGCGGCCGTGGGCCTGCGCTTTGGCGACAACAAGTACTACAACATTGCCCTGGAAGCGGCCAAGCCGATGTCGGACATCGCCCTGGACAGCTACAACCGGCGGCCGCGGTATACGTTGAGTTTCAGTTATCAGCTTTGACGAGATGGATGCATTTTTGGTTTTTTTGATTGAGTACATATCCGTTGCTGCGGTAACGGCCACTTAGGGTTCCGCTCTTACATGAACTGCCCCCCAAAAGTTGGACAGGAGACGCTATTGATTTAGTGCCTGGGTCCGAAATTGTATCGGACTCAAGCCATTCAGTCTGAGGCTTATGCGGTCTTGGTTGTAG
>NZ_JAEKDA010000032.1:0-38841 GCF_016405635.1 Pseudomonas sp. MF6755 | reverse complement strand
ATTTATTGTGGGGGGGCAGGGGAAGGCTTTTTGAGAGAAGGAAGGGAGGGCTTGGGGCTGGGTGATGACTGACACCGTTAGCGGGAGCAAGCTCTCTCACATTTGAACCGATTTGTTCCAAGGGCCGGTTCTTGGCCGCAAGAACAATTTCTTGCGGCAAGTAAGAATCCAGCGTGAGAAGTTGTTAGCCGTTAGAGCAACCGTTGCCCATTACTTGATAGTTGAGAATATGACGCTGACCTTGTGAGTCTTCATATTCCATTTTTACCGGCACAACTTCGCATACTTCCGGAATACTGCTCATGGACAATACTTTGGCGACATCCAAGTGAGTGCTGTAGGTGTAATCCTCAACAATTGGGGCGTTGTGGCTGGCCAGCTCAGTCGGGGCTTCGTCGGCCAGGGCGGCGGTGGCGCACAAGCTGCTGAGGGCCATAACTAATAACGCTTTCATTTCTTCATTACCTTCTTCAGGGCGAAAGGGGTCACGGGGCCCTTGTGAGGCCGCGTGTGTAACTTAAGAGTTGGGAAGTTCGGATTAACGTGCCTTCGTGGGGGCTGTAACTTGGTTAATCACGATGCCTTGGTTGGCGGAAGTGATTCTAAGCCTGCAGGTTATATTCATATACCCGTGCTTTTGATAAACACTATTGGCGGTTTTTGTAACAATCCCGTGGTCATGCTTTTTTTACGCAGGCGTAAAGCGCCGCAGGCCGCGGGCCAGAGCAGTAAACCGGCATAGCAGGGCAATTTGTAGGGTCTTGTTACTACCATCGTCGAATGGTTCTATAGGCCCACCCCGGCTACAACAGGGGCCATACAACAACAACTATGTCACCGAGGTAAGAAAGATGAGTGCGGCTTCCCTGTACCCCGTTCGCCCCGAAGTAGCAGCCAACACGCTGACCGACGAGGCAACCTACAAGGCCATGTACCAGCAGTCGGTGGTCAACCCCGATGGCTTCTGGCGCGAGCAAGCCAAGCGCCTTGACTGGGTCAAGCCTTTCACCGCGGTGAAGCAGACCTCTTTCGACGACCACCATGTCGATATCAAATGGTTCGCCGATGGCACCCTGAACGTTTCCTACAACTGCCTGGACCGTCACCTCGCCGAGCGTGGCGACCAGATCGCGATCATCTGGGAGGGCGATGACCCTGCAGAGAGCCGCAACATCACCTACCGCGAGCTGCATGAAGAAGTCTGCAAGTTCGCCAACGCCCTGCGTGGCCAGGATGTGCATCGCGGCGACGTGGTGACTATCTATATGCCGATGATCCCTGAAGCTGTGGTCGCCATGCTGGCCTGCACCCGCATCGGTGCGATTCAT
The DNA here is from genome assembly GCF_016405635.1 of Pseudomonas sp. MF6755. Taxonomy (NCBI): domain Bacteria; kingdom Pseudomonadati; phylum Pseudomonadota; class Gammaproteobacteria; order Pseudomonadales; family Pseudomonadaceae; genus Pseudomonas; species Pseudomonas sp. MF6755. Next base: position 37,513 of record NZ_JAEKDA010000032.1, on the reverse strand, counting down.
TCTGTGGTGTTTGGCGGTTTCTCCCCGGAAGCCCTGGCCGGTCGCATTATCGACTGTAAGTCGAAAGTGGTGATCACCGCTGACGAAGGCATCCGCGCCGGTAAGAAGATTCCGCTGAAAGCCAACGTCGACGACGCCCTGACCAATCCGGAAACCAGCAGCATCCAGAAGGTCATCGTGTGCAAGCGCACCAATGGCGCGATCAAGTGGAACCAGCATCGCGACATCTGGTACGAAGACTTGATGAAAGTGGCGGGCACCGTGTGTGCGCCCAAAGAGATGGGCGCCGAAGAAGCGCTGTTCATCCTCTATACCTCCGGCTCAACCGGTAAGCCTAAGGGCGTGCAGCACACCACCGGCGGCTACTTGCTCTATGCTGCCCTGACCCACGAACGCGTGTTCGACTACCGCCCGGGCGAAATCTACTGGTGCACCGCCGACGTCGGCTGGGTCACCGGCCACACGTATATCGTCTACGGCCCGCTGGCCAATGGCGCGACTACGCTGCTGTTCGAAGGTGTGCCGAACTACCCGGACATCACCCGGGTGGCAAAGATCGTCGACAAGCACAAGGTCAACATCCTCTACACCGCACCGACGGCGATTCGCGCCATGATGGCCTCCGGCACCGCCGCCTGCGAAGGCGCCGATGGCAGCAGCTTGCGCCTGCTCGGTTCGGTGGGCGAGCCGATCAACCCGGAAGCCTGGGACTGGTACTACAAGAATGTCGGCCAATCCCGTTGCCCGATCGTCGACACCTGGTGGCAGACCGAAACCGGCGCCACCCTGATGAGCCCGCTGCCAGGTGCCCACGCGCTCAAGCCGGGTTCAGCCGCACGGCCGTTCTTCGGTGTGGTGCCGGCGCTGGTGGACAACCTCGGTAACATCATCGAAGGCGCCGCTGAAGGTAACCTGGTGATCCTCGATTCGTGGCCTGGCCAGGCACGTACCCTGTACGGCGACCATGACCGTTTCGTCGACACCTACTTTAAGACCTTCCGCGGCATGTACTTCACCGGCGACGGCGCCCGTCGCGATGAAGATGGCTACTGGTGGATCACCGGCCGTGTGGATGATGTGTTGAACGTGTCCGGCCACCGCATGGGTACCGCCGAGATTGAAAGCGCCATGGTCGCCCACCCGAAAGTCGCCGAAGCGGCGGTGGTGGGTGTGCCACACGACATCAAGGGGCAGGGCATCTATGTGTATGTCACCTTGAAGAATGGCGAAGAGCCGAACGAAGCGCTGCGCCTGGAGCTGAAGAACTGGGTGCGCAAGGAAATCGGCCCGATTGCTTCGCCGGATGTGATCCAGTGGGCACCGGGGCTGCCGAAGACGCGCTCGGGGAAAATCATGCGGCGCATTTTGCGCAAGATCGCTACGGCTGAATACGATGGGCTGGGGGATATCTCCACCCTGGCGGATCCGAGTGTGGTGGCGCATTTGATTGAGACGCACAAGACCATGAACGTCGCGTAAGGCGGGGTTTGTGAGACAGAGCCCCATTTGGTGTAAGCCGGGTGGGGCTTTTTTGTGCGGCTTAGAATACGACGCGGGCTAATGTGGGAGCGGGCTTGCTCGCGAATGCGGTACATCAGCTAAAGATTAGCAGGCTGACACACCGCCTTCGCGAGCAAGCCCGCTCCCACATTTGCATTGCACTTCATGGCGAATATCGGTGGTCGTCTGGTAGGCCGGCACAACGACCAGCCCAATAAATATCGGTTTTCACGGTAGGACGTTTCTGAATGTTACCGACAGGTGCAAATGTGTAACCCCTCGCCCAAACTTGAGGCAATGGACCACGCCGACGCCCCTAAAAACCGCGTTTTAGACACCCCAGGAAATTAGATTAAACGCCAGACTTGCCGTGCTAGAAGGGTTTGCGAATAATAGGCCCGCAATTTGCAGCATCATCAGGTTTAATATCTTTTGTCTCTGCATAAAATCCAGAGGCTGTCAATGTGCTGGAACCGCTTTCTCGGTGCTTCTGTAAATTGTTGTCGCATTGAGGAAATATCGGCTTCCGGGCTGTCGTTAGAATGCCGATCACTCGCTCGTCGTCGCAGGTGTCGCCCGCGCAGGACGCAGCACCGCTATTCGGTTACACCTTCGCCGCATCGTGGGCCATGGCTCATACTGCTGTTTTTGCCCTATACCGATGGAGTCCCAAGATGAAGAAACTCGTGCTGTTGGGCGCCCTGGCGCTGTCCGTGCTGTCCATGCAGGCTTTCGCCGAAGGCAAGCCACTGAAAATTGGTATCGAAGCGGCTTACCCTCCCTTTGCCTCGAAGGCGCCGGATGGCAGCATCGTCGGTTTTGACTACGATATCGGCAATGCCTTGTGCAAGCAGATGGACGTCAAGTGCACGTGGGTCGAGCAGGAATTCGATGGCCTGATCCCAGCGTTGAAAGTGCGCAAGATCGACGCGATCCTGTCGTCCATGTCCATCACCGATGACCGCAAGAAATCCGTGGACTTCACCACCCGCTACTACCTGAGCCCGGCGCGCCTGGTGATGAAAGACGGCACTGCAGTCAGTGACAGCCTGGATGAGTTGAAAGGCAAGAAGATCGGCGTACAGCGTGGCTCAATCCATGACCGTTTCGCTCGGGAAGTCCTGGCGCCAAAAGGTGCGGATATCAAGGGTTACAGCACCCAGAACGAAATTTACCTGGACGTGGCTGCCGGTCGTCTCGACGGTACCGTGGCTGACGCTACCTTACTGCAGGACGGTTTCCTGAAAACCGACGCCGGCAAAGGCTACGCGTTTGTAGGTCCGTCGTTCACCGAAGCCAAATACTTCGGCGACGGCATAGGCATCGCGGTACGCAAAGGCGACAAGGAAAACCTGGACCGCATCAACGCTGCCATCGCTGCGATCCGTGCCAACGGCGAATACAAGAAAATCCAGGACAAATACTTCGACTTCGATATTTACGGCGCTGACGCCAAGTAACTCATCGCAGCTGTCTGTCCGAAATGGCGCAAGCACCAGAATTCCTGAAGTTTGCGCCATTTTTTCATCCCCCTTTTCGAGGACCTGAATCATGTTGAAAGGCTACGGGGCCGTTATCCTCGATGGCGCATGGTTGACGCTTCAGCTCGCCTTGTCGTCCATGGCCTTGGCCATTGTTCTGGGTCTGATCGGGGTCGCGTTACGCCTGTCGCCGGTGCGCTGGTTGGCTTGGCTGGGTGACCTGTACTCCACGGTGATCCGCGGGATCCCCGACCTGGTGCTGATTCTGCTGATTTTCTACGGCGGCCAGGACCTGCTGAACCGCGTCGCGCCGATGCTCGGCTATGACGACTATATCGACTTGAACCCCTTGGCCGCCGGTATCGGCACCCTGGGTTTCATCTTTGGCGCCTACCTCTCGGAAACCTTCCGTGGCGCCTTCATGGCCATTCCCAAAGGCCAGGCCGAAGCCGGCCTTGCGTATGGCATGAGCAGCTTCCAGGTATTTTTCCGGGTGATGGTGCCGCAGATGATTCGGCTGGCGATCCCCGGCTTTACCAACAACTGGCTGGTACTCACCAAGGCCACCGCGCTGATTTCGGTGGTGGGCCTGCAAGACATGATGTTCAAGGCCAAGCAGGCGGCAGATGCTACCCGCGAGCCTTTTACCTTCTTCCTCGCCGTGGCGGCGATGTACCTGGTGATCACCAGCGTGTCGTTGCTTGCCCTGCGTTATCTTGAGAAGCGCTACTCGGTAGGCGTAAGGGCGGCTGATCTATGATCTTCGACTACAACGTCATCTGGGAGGCCATGCCGCTGTACCTTGGCGGTTTGCTGACCACCCTGAAACTGCTCGCCATCTCGCTGTTCTTCGGCCTGCTCGCCGCGTTGCCCCTGGGTTTGATGCGGGTGTCCAAGCAGCCGATCGTCAACGGCGTGGCCTGGCTCTACACCTATGTGATCCGTGGCACGCCAATGCTGGTGCAGTTGTTCCTGATCTACTACGGCCTGGCGCAGTTCGAAGCGGTACGCGAGAGTTTCCTGTGGCCGCTGCTGTCCAGCGCGACCTTCTGCGCATGCCTGGCATTTGCCATCAACACCAGCGCCTACACCGCCGAGATCATTGCCGGCAGCCTCAAGGCCACGCCGAACGGCGAGATCGAAGCGGCCAAGGCCATGGGTATGTCGCGCTACAAGTTGTACCGCCGCATCCTGCTGCCGTCAGCCCTGCGCCGCGCACTGCCGCAGTACAGCAACGAAGTGATCATGATGCTGCAGACCACCAGCCTGGCGTCCATCGTCACTTTGATCGACATCACCGGTGCCGCACGCACGGTGAACGCCCAGTATTACCTGCCGTTTGAGGCCTATATCACCGCCGGCGTGTTCTACCTGTGCCTGACCTTTATCCTGGTGCGCCTGTTCAAGTTGGCCGAGCGCCGCTGGCTGAGCTACCTGGCTCCACGGAAGCACTGATATGGAACGTATCGATCATCTGTTGCCTTGGGGGCACCTGGGTTGCGAACGCCAACTGAGCGTGTTCCGTTTCGGCAACGGCGAGCGCAAGGCCTATATCCAGGCCAGCCTGCACGCTGATGAACTGCCTGGCATGCGTGCCGCGTGGGAGCTGAAAAAGCGCCTCACCGAGTTGGAGCAGCAGGGCGCCCTTAATGGCGTGATCGAGCTGGTGCCCGTAGCCAACCCGATGGGTCTCGGCCAGTTGTTGCAAGGCAGCCACCAAGGGCGTTTCGAGGTGGGCAGCGGCAAGAATTTCAACCGTGATTTTGTCGAGTTGAGCGAGCCGGTTGCGGCCTTGCTCGATGGCAAGCTCGGGGATGATCCCCACGCCAATGTGCGTATGATCCGCCAGGCCATGAGCGATACGCTCAACGCCTTGCCCGAGCCGAGCAGCCAGTTGCAAGGCATGCAGCGCATCCTGCTGAGCCACGCCTGCACTGCCGATGTGGTGCTTGACCTGCATTGCGACGCCGAAGCTGCGCTGCACATGTACGCACTGCCCCAGCACTGGCCGCAGTGGCGCTCGTTGTCGGCGCACTTGAATGTGAAGGTCGGCCTGCTGGCTGAAGATTCCGGCGGCAGTTCGTTCGATGAAGCCTGCTCGCTGCCGTGGTTGCGTTTGTCCCAGGCATTCCCTGAGGCGCAGATCCCGTTGGCCTGCCTGGCGACGACGCTGGAGCTGGGCGGTCAGGCCGATACCGGCCGCGACGAAGCTATCTTCCACGCCGAAGGCATCCTGGCGTTTCTCGCCGAACAGGGGCTGATCAAGGGTGAGTGGCCGGCGCCGCAACATGAGCCCTGCGAAGGCGTGCCCTTCGAAGGCACTGAGTTACTCTTTGCACCCCACGCCGGGGTGATCAGTTACCTGCGTAAGGCGGGTGACTGGGTGGAAACCGGCGAGCCGATTTTTGAAGTGATTAATCCCCTGGAAGACCGCGTGAGCACCGTCTGCGCGGGCACCTCGGGGGTGTTGTTTGCCGTTGAACGGCTACGTTATGCCCAAGCGGGTTTCTGGCTGGCCAAGGTGGCGGGGCGCGAAGCGCTGCGTCACGGGCGCTTGCTCAACGACTGACCACCTGTTTTTGTGAGAACCGACCGCATGTACAAGCTTGAAGTCCAAGACCTGCATAAACGCTATGGCAGTCATGAAGTGCTCAAAGGTGTGTCCCTGGCCGCCGCGGCGGGTGATGTGATCAGCATCATCGGTTCCAGTGGTTCGGGCAAAAGTACCTTTTTGCGCTGCATCAACCTGCTGGAGCAGCCCCACGCCGGCAAGATTCTGCTCAATAACGAAGAGCTGAAGCTGGTGGCCAACAAGGACGGCGCCATGAAGGCCGCCGACCCCAAGCAACTGCAACGCATGCGTTCGCGCCTGTCCATGGTGTTCCAGCATTTCAACCTGTGGTCGCACATGACTGCGCTTGAAAACGTGATGGAAGCCCCTGTGCATGTGCTGGGCATGTCGAAGAAAGACGCGCGTGAAAAGGCCGAGCACTACCTGGCCAAGGTTGGCGTGGGTCATCGTAAGGATGCCTTCCCCGGGCATATGTCCGGTGGCGAGCAGCAGCGCGTGGCGATTGCCCGTGCCCTGGCGATGGAGCCGGAGGTGATGCTGTTCGATGAGCCTACCTCGGCGCTGGACCCGGAGCTGGTGGGCGAAGTGCTCAAGGTGATGCAGGACCTGGCCCAGGAAGGCCGCACCATGGTAGTGGTTACTCACGAAATGGGCTTTGCCCGTGAAGTGTCGAACCAGTTGGTGTTTTTGCACAAAGGTATCGTTGAAGAGCGTGGCAACCCACGGGAAGTGCTAGTGAACCCGCAGTCCGAGCGTCTTCAGCAGTTCTTGTCCGGTAGCTTGAAATAATTTCCCCTGTGGGAGGGGGCTTGCTCCCGATGACGGACTGTCAGTCAGCACTTGTGTATCTGATGTACCGCTATCGGGAGCAAGCCCCCTCCCACATTGGATCTTCATTGTTTTTGAGATTTGTGTTGGTTTCCGGGCTAGCATTGGCCCTTGTCTTCATTACTGTTACTCGCTTCGGATAGCACTCCATGACCGCCCACAAAATTGGTTTCCTGATTTGGCCCAGCACTAAAGCACTCACGCTTGCGCTGGCTGAGGAGGCCTTGCGCGTTGCCCAGCGGGTGCATCCGGACGTGGTCTACGAGCTGTCATTTTTGCTCGCCGAGCCGGCAACCCCAGGCGCCTGGCAACTGCCCGGCGAGGCGTGGGCCGGCAAGCTCGAAGGTTTCCAGAAGCTGTTCCTGCTGGCGGATGAGCCGCCCACTGCGATCGCTTCCCAGCTCAGTACCGCCCTCAAGCAGCTTGTCCGGTCAGGGTGTGTGATCGGCGGTTTGTCTGCCGGTGTGTACCCGCTGGCCCAGCTTGGCCTGTTGGATGGCTACCGCGCCGCCGTGCATTGGCGCTGGCAGGATGATTTCGCCGAACGCTTTCCCAAGGTCATCGCCACCAGCCATTTATTCGACTGGGACCGTGATCGCCTGACCGCCTGCGGTGGCATGTCGGTACTCGACCTGCTGCTGGCAGTGCTGGCCCGTGACCACGGTGCCGAGTTGGCTGGTGCGGTGTCCGAAGAACTGGTGGTGGAGCGCATCCGCGAAGGCGGCGAGCGCCAGCGCATTCCGCTGCAGAACCGCCTGGGTTCCAGCCATCCCAAGCTGACCCAGGCGGTTTTACTGATGGAAGCCAATATCGAGGAACCGCTGACCACCGACGAGATTGCCCAGCATGTCTGCGTGTCGCGACGACAGCTTGAAAGAATATTCAAGCAATACCTCAACCGCGTTCCCAGCCAGTACTATCTGGAACTGCGCCTGAACAAGGCGCGCCAGATGTTGATGCAAACCAGCAAGTCGATCATTCAGATCGGTCTGTCGTGCGGCTTCTCCTCTGGGCCGCATTTCTCCAGCGCCTACCGCAACTTCTTCGGCGCAACCCCTCGTGAAGATCGCAACCAGCGGCGCAGCAGCAGCCCCTTTGAACTGTCTTCGGTGCCGTCCGAGCGCGGTTGATCAACCCGTCAGTCTTCTTCTGGTTCAGGATAAGTCACCACCAGTGGTGTGCCTTGAGCATCCACTCTGGCGGCTTCGACCTGGAAGTCGATGTCTGTGCGTTGGTAATACTGGCGCAGACGCCCCAGGCTTGTTGGCGATAGCGGGTTAACGCTCAGGTCGCAGTCCTCATTGAACGCTGCTCGGGTGTCCAGCAAGTCCGCCGATATCTCGCTGATCCCGTTATTGCTTAAATCCAGCGTGTGTAATTCATCCAGGCGAAACACGCCTTCAGGGGCTTCGCTCAGTGCCGCATTACTCAGGTGCAGCGAGGCCAGTTGGCGCAGCGAACTGATGTCAGGGGCGTGGCCCAAGGGGTTGTTACTCAAGTCAAGGAACTCAAGCTGGGTCAGATGCGCCAGCGCTCCGCGGGTCTCGGGTGTCAAGCGGATTGCGCACTCCTCCATGGCCAGGCTGGACAGCTTGGGCATGTACTGGATCGACTCAGGCAGCGTGCCCAGCGAGCATTTGGTGAGTGTCAGTGATTGCAGCTTCTTGAAATTGCGCAGTGTGCCGTCGACGCCGGTGGTGGTGCCGTTTCCGGTCAGCTCGAACGAGGTCACGTGGTTGAAGTTGGCGTTCAACTGCGGCAGCTCGCCCAGTATCGGTGTATCCGATTGCACCGTGTGGCTCAGTTCTTCGCCTACGCTCTCTTCGTCCTGGGCACTTTCGCGCCGCCAGGCTTCTTCCAGCAATGTCTTGAATTTCTGTCTCGACAACTGGTCCAGGGCACGGGTTTGCTCGTCAAGGGGTACATCCAGGATCGGGTGTCGATCCGGAACATCCTGCACCCACAGTTGCAGGTCGTTGCCCAGTTGTTCGTATTCGGCTTCCAGGCGTGTCAACGTCGGGTCGACCGCTGCCATGTCGCCGGGTAGGCGGAAGATAAAGCGGTCTGCCTCGTCCTCCAGGAAGGTGGGGTATAGGCGCTGAGTACGCATGCGTTGTTCCGCGGATGCCTGGGCGGCGAAGCTTTCGCCGGTGCGCTGGCAGTAGGTTTTGATCAACTCCAGGGTCGTGGGGGTCAATGGGTTGCCGGAAAGGTCCAGTGCGCTGGTGAGTGAACTCGGCAGCGCAAAAAGCTCGTCGGGCAGTTGTTCAATGGCGTTTGCGCTCAAGTTCAGCGCCTGGCGGGGTGGGTTACTCAGCAGCTCCGGCGGTATCTGCGTCAGTCCTGTTTCTTTGAGTGAAATATGGCTCAAGCCGGGCAGGCGACTGAAATCCGGGAGTTGTCCCAGGCGGTTATGGTCCAGGTTCAAGTACTTGAGGCTGTTCATGCCGTGTAACCCCTCCCGACTGGCGGGGCTCAGCTCGATTGAGCAGCGTGGCAGCCCCAGTATTTCCAGTTCTGGCAGGTTGAGCACCGAGGGTGGGATATCACCGAGCCTGACGTTGTCGATGTCGAGGATCTTGAGGGCCGGGAAACTATCGATAAAGGCGGTTGAGCCCATCGGGAGGCCGCTGCCTTTGATCGTCAGCGAGCCAATATGCTTGAAGCGCGCACTGAGGGTGGGCAGGTCGCCCGCGAGAGACTGAGGGATGTCCAGGGTGTGGACGAATTGAGTGTCTTGGGGCAATTCCCGACGCCAGCTTTTTTCGAGCAGCGCCTTGAGTGCGGTGCGGCGGTTGCTTTCCACAGGCTGTATCTGCGGTTGCTGTGCCCAGTCGTTGAGCTCAAGTTGCAAGGTGTCCAATTCACCGGTCAGCCGTGCCAGCTCGCGCCTACCTGCTTCCAGGTCGCCGGGTAAACTGTAGATCAACTGGTTGATTTGGTTATCGTCCAGCGAAGGGTACAACTGCTTCGCATCGCGCACGTCTACTGCAAGGGCATCGGCCTCCCAGTAAACACCGTGCTGCTGGTAGTAGGTTTTGACACGCTCAAGGGTGGTCGGTAAGAGCGGGTTGCCAGACAGGTCGAACGCAACGCTTTTATTCGGTGGCAGATCGAACAGTGTTGCAGGCAATTCACTGATCTGGTTGTCGCTGAGAAACGCCGCTTCCAGATCGTTGCGGGTGAGCAGGCCCGGGGGGATGCGATCAATGCCGGTGTCGGACAGGTCCAGGGTATGCAGTTCGGGCATGGCCTCCACACTGGGTACGCGGCCCAAGGGATTTTTATGCAGGTCCAGGGTTTTCAGCTGGGTCATCGAGGCGAGCCGGGCCTGACTGTGCGGCGTCAGGCGAATTGCGCACTCCCTCAGACTCAGTACGTTCAAGTTGCGCATCTGCAATATCGCCGGTGGCAGGTCGCCCAAGGGCAGATTGTCAACGGCCAAATGACGCAGCCGCGCAAAGTAGCCCAGGAACGCGGCTGCTCCCTGCGTGTGGTTGTTGCCTGACAGGGTCAGCATGGATACGTGATCGAAGTTGGCGGACAGCCGCGGCAGTTCGCCGCGAATATGATAATGCAGGTTCAGCCGGTGGCCGTCGCGTGCGGGGTCTTCGAAGTAATCATCGATGGGCAATTCCCTGCGCCAGCAGCGTTTGAGTTCGCGGGCGATGAGCTCGCGATTGCGTTGTTCGTACTGGCGCTGGCGCAAGCTGAGTGCAGAGCCGTTCTCGGGGTTTTGAGAGGGGATGTTGCGTTGCCAGGTATTCAGGTCGCGTTCCAGTTGGCGGTATTCGATGCCCAGCGCTTCCAGGCCGGCGAGTGCACCGCCGGGCTGTGATTGCAAGTGATTCAGCAGGGTGGTCAATTGATGGTCGGCAAGCCCTGGGTATAGGTCGCGTGCGCGTTGATGCAGGTTCGCAGCGCCCAGCGGCGCAGGCACCTGGGCGCGATAGCCGTCGTCGCTGCCTAACAGGCGCAGGGTTTCAATCACCTGTCCGGGCTCGTGATCAGTCGTGAGCAGTACGCGTAGTTCGTTGCGGGGAAGGGGCGCCTGCTGTAAGCGTTGCTTGAGTTGTGCGCCTTGGTAAAGGCCCAGGCCGAGCTGGTCACGCTGCTGGTCGGGCAGGGCACTTAAGATGGCTGAATACAGGTCAGTCTCGCTGGCGAGGGCACCCTGTTCATCGTACGGCTGGTATCGACCCGCTTCGGTGCGCACCAACGTGCGATGGATAGGCGCGTCATCTGGGCCGATCCTCAGCCAGGTTGGCCCGGTCAGCGAGTCGTGACGGGCCTCGAGCTGTACCTCGCCCGACCAGCCCGCCAGTGTGCGCAGGGAGTCGAGTGCCAGGCGATCGGTGTCCACCGAGGCCGGCGCATTCAGGTGCTGGCCCTCATAGGCACGGTTGAGCCGTACTTCATTCAGTGCGGTGCGTGCCAGTTCGGCCAGGCGCGGCGGCGTCTTGTGCTCGTGCAGCGCTTCAAGTTCTGCGCCGCTCGCCTCGCTCACGAGGGTTCGCGCAACGCTTGCGGGCAACCCGGGCGTGGTGCTGAGCACTTGCTGGGTAAGCGGCTCGGTCGAGGCTTGCAGTGGCGCATACCGCGATTCGAACAACGCGTTGCGCTGGTGATCGGCAATATCCGCCAGCTTATGGCGCAGCAGGTGGGCGCGGCGTTCCAGGCTCAGCTCTGGGTCGCTGGCGCGCTCACCGAACTGCGTGCGGATCTCCTCGGTGGTCAGGCCGCGCAAGACCGTTTTCAGCAAGTCGCCATTGTCCAACTGGGATTCGTACACCTGAATCGCCGGCATGCTCTTGTCCCCGAATTCCCAGGCGGTCTGCCCCTTGTCATTGATGATGCGCAAGGCTTTGGTGGGCGGCCACGGGCCGTGAGTGGTCAATAGCTGCAAGGTGTCTTGTGGATCGATTTGGTGATACACCGTCGGGTCGTCACTGCGTAGCTGCTCGATGAGCCGTTGGATGTTGCGGTCAATGCGCAGGCGGCTCAAGGTATCGTCCAGCAGCGGTGTCGGCCGTTCGCTGTTGACATGCATTTTGCGTACGACCTGTTCATCCGTGCCGCTGATATGCAGAGCCAATTCCCGGTCCGCCTCGCTCAAGCCCTGGACGCTGTGCCCTAGCCGGCGCAGCAGCGTGGTTTTGTCCCACTGCAAAGGTTGTTCGAGTTCGGTGTGCCATGCGCCAGCTTGATTGTGTCGTACGATCGGGCGGTAGGCTTCGGGGCGGGTCGGGTGTTTGATCTGATAAAACTCGCTGTCCGGGCCTTTTTCCACGCTGTACAGTTTGTCTTCCAGCGCCAGGATTTTTTCCCCGCCTGTCTCGTGCAGGCCCAGCTCGTTGATACCCAGGCGCGGTGGTAGCGAGGCTGGGTACTCATAGGGCTTCAAGTCCGGTTTCCAGTAACGCTTGGCACCATTGGCCAGGCTGACGGGTTTGAATGTGTCGATATAGGCGAGTACTTCCTGGGGCAATGCCTTGCGCAACAGAGGCGCGCCAATCTGGCTGCCCGCGGCGAATGCGCCCAACTGCACCAGGGACTCCAGCACACTCAGGAAATGACCCAGGGCTACCTTGCCCTCTCCTTCGGCCCAATCGACAATACCTTCGAACACATCCTCGAGCAGCTGATAGGCCATGTAGCCCATCATCAACTCGCCCAGCCCCGGGACAAAGGGCGCTACCACCATCAATGCGGAGTTGAGGATCGAAGATGCAACATCGACGAAGGAATCCCAAAGCCGCCAGCGTGCCTCACGGTCGACACTAGCGGTGGAGACGGCAAGAGTGCGGGCATCATTGAGCATCTTGTCGAGTTTTTGCTGATACAGATGCAACCAGGGGTCGCCCGAGATCGGCACGGCGTCAAACTGCAGTTGGGGATCGTCGGTAGGCATACTGCGCCAGGGGGCCTCGCTGCTGCCCTCGACGGGTGGATGCCAGGTAATGCGCGCCAGGCGGTGGCCCAGGCCGGAAAAAAACACCCCGCGAGAGGCGTGGGGCACAAAGCGGCTGAAGAAGGTTTGATAGTCGCGATCACGCAGTTGTCGTATCAGTTCCTGCATGAAGGCCAGCGACGAGGCATATTCCTTGAGTGGGTGCTGTGGATCATCTGGAATGTATGCCACCAGGCGCTGGGCCGACCGGGGAACTTCCAGGTCGGGGGCAAACACTTGGATACCCGTGAGCGGAATGTCCATCATCCTGAAATCGTGACAGAGCAACGGTTGGTCATCGAGCCTTGGGTGGGGTGTGCCTGCGATCAGCCCTTCGATAACGGTGCCGAAGTCCTCGCTGATATCTCCCTGGATACGGGCCAGTTGCAGCGCCACCTGCAGGGCGGCTTTGTGGCTGGCGTCGACCTTCAGGCGCAGTACTGCGGTGGCCACCGGGTTGGACACCCCCAACTCCTCGTCGAGGTAGCGGGCGTAGAGGGCACCGATATCCAGGTCGCGGCACAGGCTGGCGAACGCCGAAATTGACATTACGCGCTTGATTTGCGGCAAGGTGTCGAACTGCCCGCTGGCTGAGGGGCGCGTGATAAAGGTCGAGGCCGGCTCGTAGGCGTCCGCCAGCGTTTCTTTGTGTTCGAAGTTATGCAGGGCGGCGTCGAGCAGCGAGACGGTCCAGGTTCGAGCGGCGCCGGAGCGTATCGAGAACCATGGGACGCTGTCGGGGATATACAGGCGTACAAACGTGGCGTCGACGTCCAGTTCCAGGCCGAACTCGGCTTTCAGTGCCTGCTCGAGGATCGGGGTGGCGAACGTCTTGACGTCCTGCAGGTGTTGCAATGCCCGGTCCACACTGTTTTGTGCATCCCAGTGGGCGCCGGTCAACCGTCTGAGCGCCGCCCGCTGCTCGGCGCTGCCCGGCAACGGTTGCGGTTGGATGCTGGCAAGCGCCTGGCGTTTGCCGGCAGAGGCATTGCCGAGCCAGGCGGGCAGGGCGCTCGTCAGCAGTTGGTAGTGGCTGTCAGGCAGGCTGGTATCAGCGAGATCGATGTTGGTCATGGTGCGGGTCCGTACAAGTCATGAAGGCTCGCAGTAAACCAGCCGGTCGCGGACAGGGGGCTTTAGATAGTTAGGGGGCACAGCCCGCCCCCTCACTTGACCTCACTGGTTTCAAGGTTAAGCATTTTTTATTCATCCCCCTCTTCTTCGGAGGAGGTGTCGTCGGGCGTCGCCATGGGCTGTCGAGCTTCGGGCACCTTAAAGTCCACGGCCGTACGGCGGTAGTAATGGCGTAGTTTGTCTAGCGCCCCAGGAAGGAAGCGGTTGCCGCTGAGATTGAAACCGTCAGCCCTATCGGCGTCTAGTCCAAGCAGGTCGTCAGGCAGCTCGGTCATGGCGTTGTTGCTCAAATTCAGTGCCTCGAGCCGTGGCAGGTTGAACACTCCGCGAGGGGGCGCGGTAAGGCCAGCGTTTTCGATCATCAATGTGCCCAACTCGGTCAGGTTGCTGACATCGGGAGAGATGCCCAACGCGGTGTTGTGACTCAGGTCCAGGTATTCAAGCGTGTGCAGGTCGCTCAATGCTGAGGCGCTCTGCTGTGTCAATCGGATATTGCTTCGCGTCAGCTTGAGCCCCTTGAGCTTCGGTAATTTGAATACGCCGGCGGGAATGTCTGGCAATGTATAGCGGTGGATCAACAGGCTTTCCAGGTTGGGAAAACGCTCGAGAAAGCCCTCGGGGATCGATGTGGTGTCCTCTCCTCTCAGTTCCAGCCTTGAAATATGCGCGAAATCGACCCGCAGTACCGGCAGGTCGCCGGTTAGCGGCACGGCTATTTTCATTTCGTGGGTGTTTTCCGGTGGCTCCTGCGCTAAATCCAGGCTGGTTTCCCGTCGCCAGCCTGCTTCTAGCGATGCCTTTAATTGGCCGCGAAAGTTTTGTTGCAGCGCTCGCTCGCCTACATCCATGGGCACGCCCGTGAACGGGTGCTGTGCGGGTACATTTACCGCCCATTCTCCCAAGTCTGCTTGCAAGCGCTCAGAGTCTGCTTTTAGGCGTACGAGTATTGCCATTGAGTCGTCCAAGCCGCCGGGTAGCCTATAAATGAAGTTATTGGCCTCATTGGCGGTGTAGGCGGGGTAGAGCGCCTGGGCCAACCGCAGCTCCTCAGGGTGGGCGTCTGCGCCAAAATGTTCGCCGGTCCTCTGGCAGTAGCTTTTGATGCGCTCCCGCGTCGTGCGTGAGAGTAGGTTGCCTGACAAATCAAAGACTCTGGCGCTTTCTCTGGGCAGGCGGAAGAGGGTGACGGGTAGCCTGCTCAAGTAGTTATTACTGAGGTTGGCACTCGTCAACCGAGGGTGATTGAACAGGCCTTCGGGGAATAGCGAAATGTGGGTTCGGCTCAGGTTCAGTGTCTGTAGGTGGGTCATGCGTCTAAGGTCGGGGGTGAGCGACAGTGAAGTGTTGTTCGAGAGGTCCAGATGTCGAAGCCGGGTCAATGTGGCGAGGTCTGCGCGGTTTTGAAAGGTCAGGTTCAGGTTGCAGTTGCGCATCGTCAGGCTGTTGAGATGGGCGAGCCCGATCACCTCAGGGGGGATGGTGTTGAGGGCGAAATCACTGATATCCAGCGTGCGCAGGTTGGGAAAGTGAGTCAGGAAGCTGGGGGCGTCTCGGGTGGTGTGGTAGCCCTTCAGTTTCAACGTAGAGATGTAGTTGAAGCGCGTATTCAGTGTCGGGAGCTCGCCATATACGGGGTCGAGGTGCAATACGTGCCCGTCGCTAAAGCCTGGGTCCGGCGGGGTTTCATGACGCCAGGCGCGGATCAGTTCGCGTGTCCATCTCCAGCGACTGAGTTGCTCATTGGCGGCCACCAAGGGAGGGAGCGGTATTTCGGTGCCAAGCAAGGTTCGCGGGGTGTTGAAGTACCAGGTCGACAGGCTGTTTTCGAACTGTAGAAACTCGTTCTTCATATGTTGAAGCGTTCGCAGGGGCGTGCCGGGCTGACGTCCCATGTAGTTCAGTGTACGGGTCACTTGTGCCGGGCTCAGGCGGGGGTAGAGCTCATGCAGTAACTGAGCTTCCAGGTTGCTGCCTGGGGGGGTGCCGTCGTAGCCCTCCATGCCGCCGGGCAGGCGCATCAGGTTCGGGTCATAAAAGGGTTTGCGCAAGGGGGCGTCGGCCAGCAGAGTACCAAGTGCTTCACGTGTCAGTGTGTGTTGACGCAAGGTTTGCCTCAGCAGTGGGCCTTGGCCGATGTGAATGCCCAGCGCATTGCGCTCCGCGTCCGGCAATGCCTGGAGGACGGCAGTGTAGAAGTCGGTTTCTCCAAACAGGGTGCCCTTGCCGTCTTCGGGAACATAATCACCCTCGGCACTACGCACGAGCGTGCGTTGTGTCGGTGCCTGGGGGCTGCCGATAGCATCCCGTACCCTGCCGGTTCGGCTGAAATCAGTGACTACCAGGCGCACCTGCGGCGACCAGCCTGGCAGGTTTTCCAACGAATGCAGGGCGAGCCGATGTGTGTCGCTACTTTCCAAGGCGTCCCTGTACAGCCCTTCATGGGCCCGGCTGATTCGCACTTCATGGGCAGCCCAGCGTGCGCGCTCAATCACCGATGTGGGCACGCTACCTTGATCGATGTCCAGCAGCTCTTGACCGGTGGCGCCGCGTAATACTTCTTCGGCAGCGCTGGTTGGCAGGCCAGGGGTGGTGTCGATGATTTTTTGCAGGCGTGCGTTATCGGTTATTTCGGCTTTTCGATAGCGCGAGTCAAACAGAGCGGCACGTTTGTCTTGGGCTTGGCGTGCCAAGCGTTTGCGCAGTGTGGCGGTGCGCACGTGCATGTGGGGAGTGGTGCCGAACTCTTCTTCCAGCAAGGTTTTGCGCTCTGACTCGTCCAAGGTTTCCAGCAGGGTTTTCAGCAGGTCGCCATTATTCATCTGGGCCTCGTGTATTTGCGCCACGGCGGCGTTTTCCCTGCCCTTATGCTCCCAGGCGGTTTCACCTTTTGCATTGAGAAACCGCAAGGTCTTGGATTCGGGCCACAGATGGGTCTGGCTCAGTAGCCACAGTTGGGTCTGCGGATCGGCTTTTTGATAAACCAGTGGATCGTCACTGTTCATCTGGTCGATGAAATCTTGTAATTGCTCATCGATCTTGACGCGCTTGAGAGTGTCGGCCAGCAGAGGGGGCGGCGGCTGGTGGTCCACATACATTTTGCGCAGAGCACCATCGTCGGTCCCGCTGATGCGCTGGGCCTGTTCAAGGCCCGCCTCACTGATGGCGTCGGCTGGCGGGCCGAGTCGGCGCAGCAGGGTGGTGCGATCCCACGTCAGCGGGCGATCCTGTGGCGTCAACCAGGCACCCTTGCCATTGCCGATTATCCGTGGACGGTAGGCGTGCGCACGGGTGGGGTGCGCGAGGAAGGCGTTGCCCGATTGCTGCTTGACGGAAAAATGTTGCCGGTTGAGCGCCAGGATCTGTTTGTCTTCATGGGCGTGCAGCCCCTGCTGGTTGGGACGTGACCTTGCGGCCAGTTGAGTGTCGTGGGCGTAGGGTTCCAGGTCTGGGTTCCACAGACGGGTTTTACCGTCGGTGGTGACCGGCGTAAGCGCGTCAAAGAAGTCCCATAGCGCCTTCGGCAACGCCTGGCGCAGCAGGCCCTCGGCAATGGGTACGCCGACCGCGAACATGCCCAGTTGGACCATTTGTTCAAGGATGGACATCAGGTGTCCGAATGCCTGGCGCTTGAACCCTTCGGCCCAATCGAGGATGCCTTCGAAGACCTCATCAAGCAGTTGATAGGCGGTATAGCCGAGCATTGCCAACCCTAGCGGTGGAATGAAGGGCGTGGCGATGAGCGCGGCGATTTCGAGAATGGCTTCACCGATTTTTTGCACTATGTCCCAGCGCCGCCAGCGTGCCTTGCTATCGGCGTCGGCAGTGGGTACGGCTGTCACCCGTGCATCATTGAGCAGTTTGTCGAGCTTGTTCTCATACAGATGCTCGTACAGGTCGCCGGTGATTTTTGTCGCGTTAAATTGCAGGTTGGGGTTGGTCACCGGCTCGTCGTGCCAGGTGGGGCGTGGGTCGCCGGCGACCTGCTTGTGCCAGGCCACGCGTGACAAGCGGTTGTTGAGGTCGGCGAAGAAGTAGCCTCGATGTTCATGGTTGACGAAGCGGCTGAAAAACGCCTGGTAGTCGGTGCTGCGCAGCTTGCTCGCCAAGTCCTGCATGAACAGAGTGCCGTTGGCGTAATACTTGAGAGCGGACTGCGGGTCGCCGGGAATGTAGGCCACCACCGGGACTGCGCTGCGGTGCAACTCCAGGTCGGCGGCGAACAGTACGATGCCGGTCAGCGGCGCGTTCATCAGGCTCAGGTCGTGGCTAAGTAGCGTCTTGCCATCGAGGTCGCTGCTGACGTTATTTAGATAACGGCCAAGGGCATAAAAGACCGGGCGCGTCACATCCTTTTTCAGCAGCGCCATCTGCCTGCTGGCTTGCGCTTCGGCTTTCAGGCTCTTGATGACCTTGTTGCGTAACTGGTCTTTGAGAACAGCGTCTGTGAAACCGAAAAAACGTTTGAGGTAATGTTGATATCGCTTGCCGATATCCAGTTTGCGGCACAGCTCGATGAATTGCGCGATGCTGATTTGATTGCGCAGCTGGGGCAGCGTGTCGAACTGCCCTGTGGCGGACGGTTGGGTAATGAAGGTCGACTCTGTGCTATACGCCGTCGTTTTGTTTTCATCCGCGTCGAAGTTATGCAGCGCCGCCTCCACCAGCGACACGGTCCAAGGCTTGACGCCACCCGTCTCGAGGGGGAACACGGGTAAGGTCAAGGGGATATACAGGCGCAGATAGGTCGTGCTGACATCGGACTCAACGTCAAACTGCTTCTTGAGTGCCTGTTGCAGTAACGGCGCGGCAAATGCTTGGGGCGACTGAAGCGTTGCCAGGGCCGTATCGACCTGGTTTTGCGTCTCCCAACTGGCCTGCATTGCCTCTTGGAGTGGGGCGTGTTGCGAACGGTCGGCCTCTGCATGCCAACCGGCGAATTCAAGCCGGGTGTTTTTCAAGGCGTGGCGCTTATCGCCTGAGGCGCTCCCAAGCCATTTCGCAAGGCGGGTGTAGGCACCGGCGGGCACTCTGCTGGCTGCCTCTGTAAGGCTTTGGACGATAGGGGTTGAAGTCGGTGTGGGCACGAGGCTGATCCTTCAGTGAGTGGCGTCACTCTCATCACAGCAAGCTTGAAGGGCGTAAAGGCCACAGATAGTTAAGGGCGTACGGAAAAAACAGCGGGCTGTGCCTCTGCCTCTGAAGTGACACACCGTTTAAACTGCGCCATTGCGACGCAATATGTCGCATTGCCGTAAACCCGTGTAAAACCGGGGTTGGCGCTATAAGAAGTTGTCGCTTGGCGACAAGGTGGCGCTGAAAACTGTCCTTACAATCCCTGCATCGCCTGCCAGTTCCAGGCAGGCGTTCCTCTTCAGGAGACTCCGATGTCCGTTGAGCAAGCCCCGGTGCAACGTGCCGATTTCGACCAGGTGATGGTGCCTAACTACGCACCTGCCGCCTTTATCCCCGTGCGTGGCGCAGGTTCGCGCGTTTGGGACCAGGCCGGTCGCGAGCTGATCGACTTTGCCGGCGGCATCGCGGTTAACGTATTGGGCCATGCCCACCCGGCGCTGGTCGGTGCACTGACCGAACAGGCCAACAAGCTGTGGCACGTCTCCAACGTGTTCACCAATGAGCCGGCCCTGCGCCTGGCCCATAAGCTGATCGACGCCACCTTTGCCGAGCGTGTGTTCTTCTGCAACTCCGGCGCCGAAGCCAACGAGGCCGCGTTCAAGCTGGCCCGTCGCGTGGCGTTCGATCGTTTCGGCACTGAGAAGTACGAAATCATCGCCGCATTGAACAGCTTCCACGGCCGTACCCTGTTCACCGTCAACGTCGGTGGCCAGTCCAAGTACTCCGACGGTTTCGGGCCTAAAATCACCGGCATTACCCACGTTCCTTATAACGACCTGGCAGCGCTGAAAGCCGCCGTGTCGGACAAGACCTGCGCCGTAGTGCTGGAACCGATCCAGGGCGAGGGCGGTGTACTGCCGGCCGAGCTGGCTTACCTGCAAGGTGCCCGCGAGCTGTGCGATGCCAACAACGCGTTGCTGGTGTTCGACGAAGTGCAGACCGGCATGGGTCGCAGTGGCCACTTGTTCGCTTACCAACATTACGGCGTGGTGCCGGATATCCTCACCAGCGCCAAGAGCCTGGGCGGCGGTTTCCCGATTGCCGCCATGCTCACCCGTGAAGACCTGGCCAAGCACCTGGTGGTCGGCACCCATGGCACTACTTACGGCGGCAACCCGCTGGCGTGTGCAGTCGCTGAAGCGGTGATTGACGTGATCAACACCCCCGAAGTGCTGGCCGGCGTCAACGCCAGGCACGACGTGTTCAAGGCGCGCCTGGAGCAGATCGGCAAGCAGTATGGGATCTTCACCGAAGTGCGCGGCATGGGCCTGCTGATCGGTTGCGTACTGAGTGATGCGTTCAAAGGCAAGGCCAAGGACGTGTTCAACGCGGCTGAGAAAGAAAACCTGATGATCCTGCAAGCCGGCCCCGACGTGGTGCGTTTCGCCCCGAGCCTGGTGGTGGAAGAGGCGGACATCAACGAAGGCCTGGATCGTTTCGAACGTGCTGTGAAGACCCTGACCCAGGCCTGATTGGCTTGACGGGATCAAATGTGGGAGGGGGCTTGCCCCCGATAGCGGTGGGTCAGTCACCTGATTTATCAACTGACACACTGCTATCGGGGGCAAGCCCCCTGCCACATTGGAATTAGTCGCACATGGGGATAGGTGTTGTTTTCAGACCTGTCCGGTATTTTTTCCTATGAGTTTTTCGAGTTAAGGAGTGACACCATGCTGGTGATGCGCCCCGCGCAAATGGCTGACCTGGGCGAGGTACAGCGTCTGGCTGCGGACAGCCCGATTGGTGTCACCTCCTTGCCGGATGATGTGGAACGCCTGAGCGACAAGATCGCCGCCAGCGAAGCCTCCTTCGCGGCCGAGGTGAGTTTCAACGGTGAAGAGAGCTATTTCTTTGTGCTCGAAGACACCGAGACCGGCAAGCTCGCCGGGTGCTCGGCCATCGTCGCGTCAGCCGGTTACTCCGAGCCGTTCTACAGCTTCCGTAACGAAACCTTCGTACACGCCTCCCGCGAGCTGAAGATTCACAACAAGATCCACGTGCTTTCCCAGTGCCACGACCTCACCGGCAACAGCCTGCTCACCAGTTTCTATGTGAAGCCTGCACTGGTCGGTTCGCCGTGGTCGGAACTCAATTCCCGTGGCCGCCTGCTGTTCGTCGCCAGCCACCCCGAGCGCTTTGCCGACTCGGTGGTGACCGAGATTGTCGGCTACAGCGATGAGAACGGTGACTCGCCGTTCTGGGATGCCATCGGCCGCAACTTTTTCGACCTCAACTACGCCGCCGCCGAGCGCCTGTGCGGGCTGAAAAGCCGTACCTTCCTCGCCGAGCTGATGCCGCATTACCCGATCTACGTGCCGCTGTTGCCGGACGAAGCCCAGGAAGCCATGGGCCAGGTGCACCCGCGTGCGCAGATCACCTTCGATATCCTGATGCGTGAAGGCTTCGAGACCGACCACTACATCGACATCTTCGACGGTGGCCCGACGCTGCACGCACGGGTCTCGGGCATTCGCTCGATCGCCCAGAGCCGCGTGGTGCCGGTCAAAATCGGCGAGATGGCCAAGGGTGTCGGTCGCCAGTACCTGGTGAGCAACGCGCAGTTGCAGGATTACCGCGCGGTGATGCTGGAGCTGGACTATGCACCCGGCAAACCGGTGACCCTGGACCTGGCAGCCGCTGAAGCCCTGGGCGTTGGCGAAGGCGCGAGTGTGCGTCTGGTAGCGGTTTAAAGAATTGAGTTTCGCGGGTGGCTGCCAAACAGCGGCCCGTCTGAGGAGATAGCATGATCGTTCGTCCCGTACGCAGCAGCGATTTACCGGCCCTGATTGATCTGGCGCGCAGCACCGGCACCGGCCTCACCACCTTGCCGGCCAACGAAGAGCGCCTGACCCACCGGGTTGGCTGGGCGGAAAAAACCTTTCGCGGCGAAGCCGGGCGCGGCGATGCCGACTACCTGTTCGTGCTGGAAAACGACGAAGGCCGCGTGGTGGGAATTTCTGCCATTGCTGGCGCCGTTGGCCTGCGTGAGCCTTGGTACAACTTCCGGGTGGGCCTGACCGTCAGTGCGTCCCAGGAACTGAATATCTACCGTGAGATTCCGACGCTGTTCCTGGCCAACGACCTCACCGGCAATTCCGAATTGTGCTCATTGTTCCTGCATGCCGATTACCGCAACGGCCTCAATGGCCGCATGCTGGCCAAGGCGCGCATGCTGTTCATCGCTGAGTTCCCGCAGCTGTTCGGCAACAAGATCATTGCCGAGATGCGCGGTGTGTCCAACGACGCCGGGCGTTCACCGTTCTGGGAAAGCCTGGGCCGGCACTTCTTCAAGATGGAGTTCAGCCAGGCCGACTACCTCACGGGCGTGGGCAACAAGGCGTTTATCGCCGAGCTGATGCCGAAGTTTCCGCTGTACAGCTGCTTCCTTTCCGAAGATGCGCGCAACGTGATCGGCAAGGTGCATCCGGACACCGAGCCGGCCCTGAGCATGCTCAAGAGCGAAGGCTTCAGCTACCAGGGCTATGTCGATATTTTCGACGCCGGCCCGGCGGTGGAGTGTGAGACCAGTAAAATCCGTGCGGTGCGCGACAGCCAGTCGCTGGTGTTGGCCATTGGCACGCCGGGGGACGATGCTACGCCGTTCCTGATCCATAACCGCAAGCGCGAGGAGTGCCGTATCACTGCGGCTCCGGCCCGGCTGGCGGCAGGCACACTGGTGGTCGATCCGCAGACCGCCAAGCGCCTGCAACTGGTGGTGGGTGATCAAGTGCGTGCTGTTGCGTTGTCCGCTGCTCGGGAGTCGAAATAATGAATTCGCTGTATATCGCAGGTAGCTGGCTGGCTGGCCAGGGTGAACTGTTTGAATCGCGCAACCCGGTGACCCAGCAAGTGTTGTGGGCCGGCAACGGTGCCAGCACCGAGCAGGTCGAATCCGCCGTGCAGGCCGCGCGCCAGGCTTTCCCGGGCTGGGCACGGCGCCCGCTGGAAGAGCGCATCAGCGTGCTGGAAACCTTCGCCGCCACCTTGAAAAGCCGCGCCGATGAAATCGCTCGCTGCATTGGCGAAGAGACCGGCAAGCCGCTGTGGGAATCGGCCACCGAAGTCACCAGCATGGCCAACAAGATCGCGATCTCGGTGCAAAGCTACCGTGAGCGTACCGGTGAAAAGAGTGGCCCACTGGGTGACGCCACCGCCGTGTTGCGCCATAAACCCCATGGCGTGGTGGCGGTGTTCGGCCCATACAACTTCCCCGGCCACTTGCCCAACGGGCATATTGTCCCGGCGTTGCTGGCGGGTAACACCGTGCTGTTCAAACCCAGCGAGCTGACCCCGAAAGTCGCCGAGCTGACCGTGCAGTGCTGGATCGAAGCCGGATTGCCGGCGGGCGTGCTGAACTTGCTGCAAGGCGCACGGGAAACCGGTATCGCCCTGGCGGCCAACCCAGGCATCGACGGCTTGTTCTTCACCGGTTCGAGCCGCACCGGCAACCACCTGCACCAGCAGTTCTCCGGGCGCCCGGACAAGATCCTGGCCCTGGAAATGGGCGGCAATAACCCGCTGGTCGTGGACGAGGTGGCCGATGTGGATGCGGCGGTCTACGCCATCATCCAGTCTGCGTTTATCTCGGCAGGCCAGCGTTGCACCTGCGCCCGTCGCTTGTTGGTGCCGGAAGGTGCCTGGGGTGATGCATTGCTGGCGCGCCTGGTAGCGGTTAGCGCCACGATTGAAGTAGGCGCATTTGACCAGCAACCAGCGCCTTTCATGGGCTCGGTGATTTCCCTCGGCGCGGCCAAAGCGCTGATGGAGGCTCAGGAGCTGATGCTGGCCAATGGCGCCGTGGCGCTGCTGGAAATGACTCAGCCTCAGGCCCAGGCGGCCTTGTTGACCCCTGGCATCATCGACGTGACCGCAGTGACCGAGCGTGAAGATGAAGAGCTGTTCGGCCCGCTGTTGCAGGTGATCCGTTACGCTGATTTTGCCTCGGCAATCGCCGAGGCCAACAACACCCAATACGGTCTGGCCGCCGGTTTGTTGTCGGACTCCGAAGCGCGTTACCAGCAGTTCTGGCTGGAAAGCCGCGCCGGTATCGTCAACTGGAACAAGCAACTGACCGGCGCTGCCAGCACCGCGCCGTTTGGTGGGGTAGGAGCGTCGGGTAATCATCGCGCCAGTGCCTATTACGCGGCGGATTATTGCGCGTACCCGGTGGCCTCGCTTGAGACCCCGAGTTTGGTGGTTCCAGCTACGCTAACCCCCGGCATTACGCTGATCTAAATGTGGAAGGGGGCTTGCTCCCGATAGCTTTCTGTCAGTTGATTAATCAGGTGACTGATCCACCGCTATCGGGAGCAAGCCCCCTCCCACACTGGATTTGTGGTGTGTTGAAGACTTTTAATGCCTATAAAAACAGATGTTCGTGGAGCCTCGCCGATGAAATCCTATGAAGTCAATTTTGACGGTCTAGTGGGGCCGACCCATAACTACGGCGGTTTGTCCTACGGCAACGTCGCATCCCAGAGCAACAGCCAGCAGTCTTCAAACCCGAAGGAAGCGGCGTTGCAGGGCCTTCAGAAAATGAAAGCGCTGATGGACATGGGCTTTGTGCAAGGTGTGTTGGCGCCCCAGGAACGTCCTGATGTGGCCGCCTTGCGCAACCTCGGTTTCAGCGGCAGCGACGCTCAGGTGATCCAGCAAGCGGCCAAGCAGGCCATGCCTTTGCTGGTAGCCAGTTGCTCGGCATCCAGCATGTGGGTGGCCAACGCCGCCACTGTCAGCCCGAGCGCCGATACCGCAGACGGCCGCGTGCATTTCACCGCTGCCAACCTCAACTGCAAATACCACCGCAGCATCGAACACCCGACCACCAGCCGCGTGCTGGGCGCGATGTTTGCCGATGGGAAACACTTTGCCCACCACGCCGCGCTGCCCGCCGTAGCCCAGTTCGGCGATGAAGGTGCGGCCAACCACACGCGCTTCTGCCGCGAATACGGCGAGGCTGGCGTTGAGTTCTTCGTGTTCGGCCGCAGTGCCTTCGACACCCGTTACCCGGCCCCGCAGAAGTACCCGGCGCGCCAGACTCTCGAAGCGTCCCAGGCTGTCGCGCGCCTGCACGGTTTGAAGGATGATGGCGTGGTCTATGCCCAGCAGAACCCGGCGGTGATCGATGCCGGCGTGTTTCACAATGACGTGATCGCGGTGGGCAACGGCGAGGTGCTGTTCTATCACGAGGATGCGTTCCTCAACACCGAACAGATGCTCGCCGAGCTGCAAGGCAAGTTGGGCACGCTGGGCGGCAACTTCCAGTCGGTCTGTGTGCCCCGTGCCCAGGTCAGTGTAGAAGACGCGGTGCGTTCCTACCTGTTCAACAGTCAGTTGCTGACCCGTCCCGACGGTTCGATGCTGTTGATCGTGCCGGAGGAGTGCCGCAGCAACGAGCGCGTGTGGCATTACCTGCAGGGCCTGACCAGCTCTGGCGGGCTGATCCGCGAAGTCAAGGTTTTCGACCTTAAGCAAAGCATGCAGAACGGCGGTGGCCCCGCCTGCCTGCGTTTGCGCGTGGCGCTGAACGAAACCGAACTGGCAGCGGTGAACCCAGGCGTTATCATGACCGCGCCGTTGTACGACACGCTGACCCAATGGGTCGACAAACACTACCGCGACAGCCTGCGGGAAACCGACCTGGCTGACCCGCAGTTGCTGCTTGAGTGCCGGGCGGCACTGGATGAACTGACGCAAATCCTTAAACTGGGCTCGGTTTATCCTTTCCAGATCAATTAACGCCACCTCTTTTTACACCCTATGGCTGAGAGTTATTTTATGACCACCGACACCCTGAAACTGATCCTTGAAGACACCGACGGTACCCAGCTGGAAACTTCCTGCACTCGCGTTGCCGTGGTCTGGCAGGGCAAGGAGATCTGGATCCAGCACGACGGCCGTGGCCAGCTGCTGATCGGTGTGGATGTGGAAGAGGGCGATGCTGAATACGCCAACCTGCTGATGCGCCCATTGGCGACCAACCTGATGAGCCTGCAACTGGAAATGGAGCCGGCCGACGTTGAAGGTGATGACGACGATCACGTCCATGGCCCTGGCTGCAACCACTAAGGAAGCTGCTTATGCTCGCCCTCGGCAAACTGCTTGAACTGACCCTCGCCGGTCGCGAACCGGCGCAAAAAATTCAACTGACTGTCGACGGCGTGCAGATGCGCTGGCTCAGCGAGGGTGCGCTTGAAGTGCGCCCTCCTGAGGCTCGGGACAACGGCAGCGACCTGCTGCTGTCGTCCGGCATCCATGGCAATGAAACCGCGCCGATCGAACTGCTCGACCGCCTGTTGCATGGCATCGCACGCGGTGAGATCAAGCCCCGTACCCGTATTCTGTTCCTGTTCGGTAACCCCGAGGCCATGCGCCGCGGTGAGCGTTACCTCGAACTGGACATCAACCGGCTGTTCAATGGCCGGCATGAACAAAACATCGGCCCCGAAGCCATACGCGCTGCCGAGCTTGAACAGCTGGCCCGCAGCTTCTTCAGCCTACCTGGCCGCTCGCGCCTGCATTACGACCTGCATACCGCCATTCGCGGTTCGAAGATCGAGCAGTTTGCGCTGTACCCTTGGAAGGAGGGGCGCCAGCATTCGCGCCATGAGCTGGCGCGCTTGAACGCTGCCGGCATGCAAGCGGTGCTGCTGCAGAACAAAACCTCGATCACCTTCACCGCGTTTACCTACGAACAGCTGGAGGCGGAAGCTTTCACCCTCGAGTTGGGTAAGGCGCAGCCGTTCGGGCAGAACCAAGGCGTGGACGTGTCCCGCCTGGAAACACGCCTGAAGCAGATCATCGAGGGCAGCGAACCGGAAACTGAAAGCCTGGATGGCCTGCAACTGTTTGCCGTGTCTCGTGAGGTTATCAAGCACAGTGATGCCTTCCTGATGCACCTGCCCGCGGATGTGGAAAACTTTTCGGAGTTGGAAAAAGGTTATCTGCTGGCCGAAGATGTGGCCAAGTCGCGTTGGGTGATCGAGGAGGAGGGCGCGCGCATTATCTTCCCGAACCCGAAGGTCAAGAATGGCTTGCGGGCGGGGATATTGATTGTGCCGACCACGGAGGCCGGGCTGGCGTAGATCCGAGCCTTAACCGGATCCAAATGTGGGAGGGGGCAAGCCCCCTCCCACATTTGTTTTGCAGTGTTGCTTAAACCGCTACAGCCCGTGGCTCGCTACGGCGGATCGCGCGCACCTTATGCAGGGTGTCGGCGCACGTACGCGCAGCTTCCTGGCCCTTATGCACGAAGTGCTCGTAGAAGAACGTGGTGTGTTCGCTGCCGGCATGGAAGTGGTGCGGCGTCAGGGACACCGAGAACACCGGCACTTCAGTTTCCAGCTGCACCTGCATCAGGCCGCTGACCACCGATTGGGCGACGAACTCGTGACGGTAGATGCCGCCGTCCACCACCAGCGCGGCGGCCACGATGCCGGCGTAACGGCCGGTCTTGGCCAGCAGCTTGGCGTGCAGGGGCAGTTCAAAGGCGCCGCCGACTTCGAAGAAATCGATGTCCGATTCCTGGTAGCCCTGGGCGATCATTTCGGCGAGAAAGCCTTTGCGCGATTGGTCGACAATATCCTTGTGCCAGCAGGCCTGGACAAACGCGACGCGCTCGCCGTGATGGTTTTTGCTTTTGCTGTCGATTGCGGTGGGTTGCATGTTCTGACTCCTGTTTAAGAAAAAAACAGGGCGTTATGAATCGAATGGGATTTAAGGGTACGAAACGCTGTGTCATGCAAGCATGAACCCGGCGCGCGGCCCTTAGGTGCCAATCCCGTTCTCTCTTCATCCGGACTATGACCGTCGGCCCCGGGATCACACCGGGTCTGCTGACCTTGTCGCCGTCCCGCGTGAGCAGTTCGAGGCGCCAAGCGCTCGCGGGCTATGCACATTGCGTGCAATTACCGCCGGTGGGGAGTTACACCCCGCCCTGAGAACGTTGCCGCCAGAACCCTGGCGGCGGAGAGTTTTTAACATGGTTTTTCAAAAACTGCACGGTTGCCGTATCGATAACCTATATCGGTTTGTTTGGTTGGTATTCGATTGGATGTAGGTGGGGCTTGATATTCCGCGGCTTTGCCCGCAGTAATCACTCACAAAAGGACTTATCAACTTTGTTAGAGGCCCCCTTCATGACCGTGATCGACCTGCGCAGCGACACCGTGACACAACCTACCCCCGGCATGCTCGACGCGATGGCCAGTGCCGCCAGTGGTGATGACGTTTACGGGGAAGACCCCAGCGTCAACCGCCTGGAGGCCGAGCTGGCCAAGCGCCTGGGCTTTGCCGCCGCGTTGTTCGTGCCCACCGGCACCATGAGCAACCTGCTGGCGTTGATGGCTCACTGTGAGCGCGGCGAGGAATACATCGTCGGCCAACAGGCCCACACCTACAAATATGAAGGCGGCGGGGCGGCGGTGCTGGGGTCGATCCAGCCACAACCCCTGGAAGTACAGGCGGACGGCTCCCTCGACCTGAAGCAGGTGCTCGAAGCCATCAAGCCTGACGACTTCCACTTCGCCCGCACCCGCCTGCTGGCGCTGGAAAACACCATGCAAGGCAAAGTGCTGCCGCTGGATTACCTGGCGAACGCCCGTGCGTTCACCCGTGAGCACGGCCTGGCCCTGCACCTGGACGGCGCGCGGATCTACAACGCGGCAGTCAAGCTGGGTGTGGATGTGCGGGAGATTGCCCAGCATTTCGATTCGGTATCGGTGTGCCTGTCCAAGGGCCTCGGTGCGCCGGTCGGCTCGGTGTTATGCGGCTCTACGGCGCTGATCGCCAAGGCGCGGCGCCTGCGCAAGATGGTCGGCGGAGGCATGCGTCAGGCCGGCTCCCTGGCGGCGGCGGGCTTGTATGCCCTGGATCATCAGGTGCAGCGCTTGGCTGACGACCATGCCAACGCGCAATGGTTGGGGGATGAACTGCGCAAGGTCGGTTACACCGTGGAGCCGGTGCAGACCAATATGGTCTACGTGCAGATCGGTGACCAGGCGCAGGCCCTGAAAGCCTTTGCCGCCGAGCGCGGGGTCAAGTTGAGCGCTGCGCCGCGTCTGCGTATGGTCACCCACCTGGACGTCAGCCGGGCGCAGATCGAGCAAGTCGTGCAGACATTCGTCGAGTTTTCGCGAAAATGACAGTGCAGACCGTCTAATTGACTGTTTCTATCACATAAACACGCTGTACCACCGGCAAAGGGCCGATATAATGCGGCCCTTTGCCGTCGCTCCGTCTGATGATGTTGCGCACTGGCCTTTGGCCGCAGCCTCCGTGGAAGAACCTAATGAAAAGCGCAGAAATCCGTGAAGCCTTCCTTCGCTTCTTCGAAGAGCAAGGCCACACCCGTGTAGCCTCCAGCTCCTTGATCCCAGGCAATGACCCAACCCTGCTGTTCACTAACGCGGGGATGAACCAGTTCAAGGACTGCTTCCTGGGCCAGGAAAAGCGCGCCTACACCCGCGCAGTCAGTAGCCAGAAGTGCGTACGCGCCGGTGGTAAGCACAACGACTTGGAAAACGTCGGCTATACCGCCCGTCACCACACCTTTTTCGAAATGCTCGGCAACTTCAGCTTTGGCGATTATTTCAAGCAGGATGCGATCAACTTCGCCTGGACCTTCCTTACCGGCGTATTGAAGCTGCCTGAGGAAAAACTCTGGGTCACCGTCTACGCCAGCGATGACGAAGCCTACGAGATCTGGACCAAGCAGGTCGGTGTGCCGCCTGAGCGCATGGTGCGCATCGGCGATAACAAAGGCGCGCCGTACGCCTCCGACAACTTCTGGACCATGGGCGACACTGGCCCCTGCGGCCCTTGCACCGAGATCTTCTACGATCACGGCGCCGACATCTGGGGTGGCCCACCGGGCTCGCCGGAAGAAGACGGCGACCGCTACATCGAAATCTGGAACAACGTGTTCATGCAGTTCAACCGCACCGCCGATGGTGTGTTGCATCCGCTGCCGGCGCCGTCGGTAGACACGGGCATGGGCCTGGAGCGGATCAGTGCGGTGATGCAGCACGTGCATTCCAACTATGAAATCGACCTGTTCCAGAGCCTGCTGGCTGCCGCGGCCAAGGCCATCGGTTGTGCCAATGAGGATCAGGCGTCGCTCAAAGTGGTGGCTGACCACATCCGCTCTTGCGGTTTCCTGATTGCCGACGGCGTGCTGCCTTCCAATGAAGGCCGTGGCTACGTGCTGCGTCGCATCATCCGTCGCGCTTGCCGTCACGGTAACAAGCTGGGCGCCAATGGCAGCTTCTTCTACCAGATCGTTGCGGCCCTGGTCGCCGAGATGGGCGAAGCCTTCCCGGAACTCAAGCAGAACCAGGCGCACATCGAGCGCGTACTGAAAGCTGAAGAAGAGCAGTTCGCCAAGACTCTTGAACAAGGTCTGAAAATCCTCGAGCAAGACCTCGCCAACCTGCAGGGCACCGTGGTGCCGGGCGACGTGGTGTTCAAGCTCTACGATACCTACGGTTTCCCGATGGACCTGACCGGCGACATCGCCCGTGAGCGCAACCTGACCCTCGACGAGGAAGGTTTCGAGCGTGAGATGGAAGCCCAGCGTGTACGCGCGCGCTCCGCCAGCTCCTTCGGCATGGACTACAACAGCCTGGTCAAGGTTGACGTTGCCACTGAGTTCACCGGCTACAAGGCCACCAGCGGTACGGCTAAAGTGGTCGCCCTGTATAAAGACGGCCAGTCGGTCGACGTCTTGAATGAAGGCGATGATGGCGTGGTGGTGCTGGACCAGACCCCGTTCTACGCTGAGTCTGGCGGTCAGATTGGTGATTGCGGCTTCCTCAAGGCGACTTCCGGTCGTTTTGATGTGCGCGACACCACCAAGACCGGCGGCGCGTTTCTGCACCACGGTGTATTGGCCTCGGGTAGCCTGACCGTCGGCTCGCCGGTGGAAACCCAGGTAGACGCCGACGTGCGTCACGCCACCGCGCTGAACCACTCGGCCACCCACTTGCTGCACGCCGCGCTGCGCCAGGTACTGGGCGAGCACGTTCAGCAGAAGGGTTCGTTGGTCGACAGTCAGCGCCTGCGTTTTGACTTCAGTCACTTCGAAGCGATCAAGCCTGAGCAGATCAAGGCCCTGGAAGACATCGTCAACGCCGAGATTCGCAAGAACACTGCGGTGCAAACCGAAGAAACCGATATCGATACCGCCAAGTCCAAAGGCGCCATGGCACTGTTCGGTGAGAAATACGGCGACAGCGTGCGCGTACTGAGCATGGGCGGCGACTTCTCGGTGGAGCTGTGTGGTGGTATCCACGCCAACCGTACCGGCGACATCGCGCTGTTGAAAATCGTCAGCGAAGGTGGCGTGGCGTCCGGTGTGCGGCGTATCGAGGCGGTGACCGGTGCTGCTGCCCTGGCCTACCTCAATGCGGCTGAAGAACAACTCAAGGAAGCGGCCACCCTGGTCAAGGGCAGCCGCGACAACCTGATCGACAAGCTGTCCGCAGTGCTGGAGCGCAACCGCGCACTCGAGAAACAGTTGGAGCAGTTGCAGGCCAAGGCGGCCAGCGCTGCAGGTGACGACCTGTCGGCTTCGGCCGTGGACGTCAAGGACGTGAAAGTCCTGGCGGCGCGCCTGGACGGTCAGGATGGCAAGGCGCTGTTGGCCTTGGTCGATCAGTTGAAGAACAAGCTCGGCCGCGCAGTGATCCTGCTCGGCAGTGTCCATGAGGATAAGGTCGTTCTGGTTGCCGGTGTAACCAAGGACCTGACTGGCCAACTCAAAGCCGGTGATTTGATGAAGCAAGCCGCTGCGACAGTGGGCGGCAAGGGCGGTGGTCGTCCGGACATGGCGCAAGGCGGTGGTGTAGATGCCGGTGCCCTGAATGCGGCCCTGGCCTTGACCGTGCCGTTTGTCGAGGCAGGTATTTAAGGCACTGTTAATTAGCCCGTGGCCTGGTCACGGGCGGGTTCAGTGCGGGTTGATTGGATATTAGGCGCCCCTTTACGGGCTGAGGCGGCTTGGAAATGGCTTTGATCGTACAGAAATTTGGAGGCACCTCGGTCGGTTCTGTCGAAAGAATCGAGCAGGTCGCCGACAAGGTTAAGAAGTTCCGCGATGCCGGCGATGACCTGGTAGTGGTGCTGTCGGCCATGAGTGGCGAGACCAATCGCCTGATCGACCTGGCCAAAGCCATCAGTGGTGATCAACAGCCGCTGCCGCGTGAGTTGGATGTGATCGTGTCCACGGGCGAGCAGGTGACCATTGCGCTGTTGGCTATGGCGCTGAACAAGCGTGGTGTGCCTGCCGTGTCCTACACTGGTAGCCAAGTGCGCATTCTTACAGACAGCGCGCATACCAAGGCGCGCATCCTGCAAATTGATGATCAGAAAATTCGTACTGATCTGAAAGCAGGGCGCGTGGTAGTTGTAGCAGGCTTCCAGGGTGTGGACGAGCAGGGCAACATCACTACCCTCGGGCGTGGCGGATCGGACACCACCGGTGTCGCGCTGGCTGCAGCTCTCAAGGCGGATGAATGCCAGATCTACACCGATGTGGATGGCGTCTACACCACTGACCCACGCGTTGTGCCCGTGGCCCAACGCCTTGACAAGATTACCTTTGAAGAGATGCTGGAAATGGCCAGCCTCGGTTCGAAGGTGTTGCAGATCCGTGCGGTGGAATTCGCCGGCAAGTACAACGTTCCGCTGCGCGTATTGCACAGCTTCAAAGAGGGTCCGGGCACCCTCATTACTATTGATGAAGAGGAATCCATGGAACAGCCGATCATTTCCGGCATCGCGTTCAATCGTGATGAAGCCAAGCTGACCATCCGTGGCGTGCCAGACACCCCAGGCGTGGCCTTCAAGATTCTCGGGCCTGTCAGCGACGCGAACGTTGAAGTCGACATGATCGTGCAGAACGTTTCGCACGATAACACCACCGATTTCACCTTCACCGTGCATCGCAACGAGTACGATGCTGCTCACACGATCCTGGAGAACACCGCAAGCCAGATCGGTGCTCGCGAAGTGGTCGGCGATACCAAGATTGCCAAGGTGTCGATCGTGGGTGTAGGCATGCGTTCCCATGCAGGCGTTGCTAGCCGCATGTTCGGGGCCCTGGCCAAGGAAGGTATCAACATCCAGATGATTTCCACGTCGGAAATCAAAGTCTCGGTGGTGATCGAAGAGAAGTATCTGGAACTGGCTGTGCGCGCGCTGCATACCGCTTTCGAGCTGGACGCTCCGGCCCGACAGGGAGAGTGATGTGTTGCCAGGAAGGCGCGGTTTACCGCGCCTTTCATTTTTTTGTGGGGCGCATGTTCTTTTGCGTGGGCTCGACAATACTTAGGCGGGTAGAGCTACGACCTTTTGGTTGTAGGTCGAATGCCTTTTTTTTGCAGACTGTTGTTCCTGAACTGAAATGCGTGAGGAGAAAGGCATGCTGATTCTGACTCGTCGTTGCGCAGAAAGCCTGATTATCGGTGATGGCGAAATCACCGTGACCGTGCTCGGCGTCAAAGGCAATCAAGTGCGTATTGGGGTTAACGCTCCGAAAGAGGTAGCGGTCCACCGCGAGGAAATCTACCTGCGGATCAAGAAAGAGAAGGACGAAGAACCAAGCCTTTAATTTTTATCGTTTTTTATGTTTGCAAACGGGGATGAACGTGGTTAATATACGCCCCGTGTTGCGGAGAGCTGGCCGAGTGGCCGAAGGCGCTCCCCTGCTAAGGGAGTACACCTCAAAAGGGTGTCGGGGGTTCGAATCCCCCGTTCTCCGCCATTATTTGCTTAGTACGTTGCAATCTGGTTTTTTCGGTAAGTTGTTGAAAATACTCGAAAAAATAGCTTTACATAGAGATTGAACGGCCTATAATGCGCGGCAACAAATGCACTCGTAGCTCAGCTGGATAGAGTACTCGGCTACGAACCGAGCGGTCACAGGTTCGAATCCTGTCGAGTGCACCATTTAAGAGTTAGTTGCAGTGATGCAGGTAGCTCGGCTTCAACCAGTTGTGATCTGGTCTTAAAACACAATCTGCACTCGTAGCTCAGCTGGATAGAGTACTCGGCTACGAACCGAGCGGTCACAGGTTCGAATCCTGTCGAGTGCACCATACAAACAAAAAGCCCGCCTAGTGCGGGCTTTTTGCCGTCTGGGGTTTGTGTAGGCGTTATCCTGGGCTCGATCTTTTTCTCCCATTCATGTGTTTTCCCTTCCGGCTGTGTCGTCGCACTTCATAGATGTAGCCAATGCTGAGCTTTTGCACGCAAGCGCTTGTTCTTTCCAGTTTTTTAACGTTTAAAGCGTCCGGGCGGTGTATCATGCGCCCGTCAGCCCCGCCGGGGCTTATGGAATACCTCCATGGACTTACCCAGTAGTGACTCAGTACCCCGTTTTACCAATCATGAATTGACTGATTGATCCTTCCGGCGTGCCCCGCTGCTGGGAGTGGAGTTCGCCTATGACCGAAGTAGAAGTAAAGAAAACTCAAGAAAGCCTGCAGGATCGCCTGGCTCAAGTCATCGAGCTGCTGCAGCGCCAGCGCGTGGTCGAAGACCTCACGCATCGCCAGGACGGTCCGAACCACGACCGTGTTGAAAACCTGGTACACCGGCAAAACCTCGTCGAGTTGCAACGCAAGCTCGATGATCTGCACTCCGCCGACGTTGCTTATATCCTCGAAGCCTTGCCATTGGATGATCGACTGACCCTTTGGCAGTTGGTCAAGGCTGATCGCGACGGCGATATCCTTCTGGAAGTATCTGACTCCGTCCGTGAAACCCTGATCGCCGACATGGACGATCATGAGCTCCTGGCTGCCGCCAAGGAGATGGATGCAGACGAACTTGCCGACCTCGCCCCTGAGCTGCCCCGTGACGTTGTCCATGAGTTGATGGAGGCGCTCGACACGCAGCAGCGTGAGCGCGTGCGTTCGGCGCTGTCTTACGACGAGGATCAGGTTGGCGCGCTGATGGACTTCGAGATGGTTACCATCCGCGAAGACGTCAGCCTGGAAGTGGTACTGCGTTACCTGCGTCGCCTTAAAGAACTGCCGGGCCATACCGACAAGCTGTTTGTGGTCGACTACGAGGGTATTCTCAAGGGCGTTCTGCCGATCAAGCGCCTGCTGGTCAATGACCCCGATAAGAAAGTCGCAGATTTGATGGCCAGCGATACCGTCAGTTTCCACCCGGATGAAGATGCTTACGAAGCAGCGCAGGCGTTTGAGCGTTATGACTTGATCTCGGCACCGGTGGTCGACAAGAACGGTAAGCTGATAGGCCGTTTGACCATCGACGAAATGGTCGACTTGATTCGTGAGGAGAGTGAGACTGAAGTCCTCAACATGGCAGGTTTGCGTGAAGAGGAAGATATTTTTGCGTCGGTCTGGCGTTCTCTGCACAACCGTTGGGCCTGGCTGGCAATCAATCTGATCACTGCCTTCATCGCCTCGCGCGTGATCGGTCTGTTCGAAGGTTCTATCGAAAAACTGGTGGCGTTGGCGGCGCTTATGCCGATTGTCGCCGGTATCGGCGGCAACTCTGGTAACCAGACCATTACCATGATCGTGCGCGCGATGGCGCTGGATCAGGTGAGTACCGCCAATTCTTCGCGATTGTTGCGCAAAGAGTTGGCCGTGGGCCTGATCAACGGCCTGGTGTGGGGCGGCGTGATCGGTGTGGTGGCCTACTTGTTGTATGGTAGTTGGTCGCTGGGCGTGGTTATGACGGCTGCCATGACCCTCAATCTGCTATTGGCTGCCCTGATGGGGGTGCTGATCCCGATGACCCTGGCACGCCTTGGTCGCGATCCTGCCATGGGGGCCAGTGTGATGATCACAGCCATGACCGACAGTGGTGGTTTCTTCATCTTCCTGGGGTTGGCGACGATCTTCCTCCTGTAATCCCTTTCGGCGGGGGATCTCACCCCGCCATGTTTTCCTTTCCCAATCTTCAGACGAAAAAAAGCCAGCGTTATGCTGGCTTCGGCTTTCAATGGCAGATTAATTGGCTTCTGCGGCCGCCTCAACGTCGTGGGCGATAAGCGAGACGAGAGCATTTTGCTGGCGGTGAGAGAGCTGACGAAAACGCTGCAGCAGTTCGCGTTCGTGCAGTGACAGCTCGGGGCTGTCCAGGCGCATGCTCAACTCTTCACCCAAGGCGCCTTCCTGAATAAGGCTCTGTTCCAGGCGCGCGATGATTTCGGAGTTCATGCTGCGGTGATGATTGCGAGCCACCTCGGCAATGCGTTCCCGCATTCCGTCTGGCAGACGTACGACGAACTTGTCAGCCGTACGGCTGGAATAAATTGCCTGTTTCAATGGGCGCATATATTTAACCGGTTAGTTCAGGGGAGCGGTTTTTGGAATTGGCCGCAAGATGAGTGTTAAGACAAGGCTCACGACCAAAGTTCAACCCGAATTGCAAAGAGGTCGCATCATGCCTCAGATTTGACATTTGATTGGCGTCAATTCTGTGACAAATATTGAACCGCCTAGAGGCTTTATGCCAGTACTGATTTGCATTTTTGCGGACTGGTCGAAAAACTTTTCCCGCTGGGCCG
Source organism: Pseudomonas sp. MF6755 (assembly GCF_016405635.1). Lineage (NCBI taxonomy): Bacteria > Pseudomonadati > Pseudomonadota > Gammaproteobacteria > Pseudomonadales > Pseudomonadaceae > Pseudomonas > Pseudomonas sp. MF6755. The sequence goes on along the minus strand of NZ_JAEKDA010000032.1, from coordinate 1,370 downwards.
CGGAACGTCGATCTACACGCAAGCCTGCGCTGCAACCGGGTTGAGGGGCACACATCCTGTAGCAATGTGGCCTTTTGCCCTCATTCTTAAGAGTAGTGGCAATTTGCTGATTTGCTTGCGTCAGGCGACATAAGGTAGGGGAGAGGTTTTAGCGAAGTACGGGATCGAATTTAATTTTGCGGCCCGCGATGAGCGTGAGCATTAGCAGGCCGCCAAACACAGCACTGACGATGAAGGCTGTGGTTTGAACCCTTTGGGAGGTAGTACCCAGGCCCAGGGATGCTGTCATGAGGGTCAGGCAAAGAAAAAGCCAGGCGGGTTTGGACATGAATAGCTCTCTTAGAAAACCCAATGCTCGGATGCGGGTGCAACTTGCGCGTCTTGGGCTACGCGAGTAGGTGACTGCGGCTTGGCGTTCAGCACTGCCAGTTGGGGGCGTTGTTGCAAGTGGTGTGGAACTGGCTGGTTGAGCTGTGCGGTATCTTCAGTATTGGTCGGTTGAAAATGAAACATTACCAGCGCGGTCAACGCCACAGCATTGAGGGTTAATAGAAGGGCGCTGTTCATGGTCATGTTCTCCGTGGTGCTTGGATCAGTTGGTTTTATAGAGATGATATTGCAGATGCCGTGCCAATCTATTGTTTCAATAAAATCAACGGGTTAGCTTTGTTTTGAGGTTCTTGTAGATTGCAGTTTGCAATGGTGGCATTTTGGCGGCAATGCAATTTGCACGATGGTGTCAAATGTCCGGATCTGCGGGGGGAGGTGGTGATTGTGTTCGCAGTGATTGGCCTACAACCAAAATGCCTAAGGACGACATGACAAAATCAGCCTTGGCCGTTAAGATGCACGCCGTCTATCGCTGGCCCATTCTGGTTGGTGGTTTTCATTTGTCCCAGTAGCTCAATTGGATAGAGCATCCCCCTCCTAAGGGGAAGGTTGGCCGTTCGAACCGGCCCTGGGACACCATCTTTGCTGGGCGCGTTGCTTGCCGTTATGCGCTCTATCTCAAAAGTCAGTCGCGATTTCTTCTTTCCTTGCTCTCCCAGGTCCGAATCGGTTTTTCTCGATTGTTGGGAGTTGTCGTGGTGCCGCTCTTTTGCGTGAGGATGATTCGGCGTCTTCGCGCTCTTGGTTGTAGAGGTTCTCCTATATATAGAAGAGGCGATACATGGGGTGCTTAGTAGCTCGAACACATCTGTCATCTTTTTTTGATTTTTGGGCTTGACGCTGCTGCCAATACCTGTAGAATTCGCCTCCCGCTGACGAGAGATCTGAAGCGCAAGTGGTTGAAGTTGTTGAAGAAATCTTCGAAAGCTTCTGAAAATAATCACTTGACAGCAAATGAGGCTGCTGTAGAATGCGCGCCT
>NZ_JAEKDA010000031.1:0-40780 GCF_016405635.1 Pseudomonas sp. MF6755 | reverse complement strand
ACTACAACCAAGACCGCATAAGCCTCAGACTGAATGGCTTGAGTCCGATACAATTTCGGACCCAGGCACTAAATCAATAGCGTCTCCTGTCCAACTTTTGGGGGGCAGTTCATGTAAGAGCGGAACCAATAGTAGCCGTTACCTAAGCAACGGATATTTACGCGGTACACCACCCACCCACCCAATTTATTTCCCTCCCCATAGACTTTTTCCCCCTCTCCAAAGGTCAACATCCTTCAAGCACCTTTGACCCAGGAGATCCCCCCAATGACCACCCCCAAGGCACTGTTAATCCTCCACGGCAAGCAAGCCCTCAACGAGGACGTGCGCGCCGCCGTGCTGGCCAGGCGCAAGGTAGGTTGGGAACTGGCCGTGCGGGTGACCTGGGAGGGCGGCGATGCCCAGCGCCTGGTCAACGAGGCACTGGAGGGTGGGTATACCCATATCATCGCCGGCGGCGGCGACGGCACCCTGCGCGATGTGGCCGAGGCTATGGCGTTGGCCAAGACCGATGCCAGCCTGGTGCTGATGCCCTTGGGCACCGCCAATGACTTCGCCAAGGCCGCTGGCGTGCCGTTGGAGCCGGCCGGTGCCCTGGCCTTGCTGGACGTTCAGCCCAGGGCGATCGACCTCGGCCAGGTCGGCGGGCAAATTTTCCTGAACATGGCCACCGGTGGTTTCGGCAGCCAGGTCACGGCCAACACCTCCGAAGACTTGAAGAAAGTTCTCGGCGGTGCCGCTTACCTGTTCACCGGTTTATCGCGCTTCAGTGAATTGAAGGCTGCCTATGGGGAGCTGGAAGGCCCGGATTTCCATTGGAAAGGCGAGTTGCTCGCGCTGGGTATCGGCAACGGTCGCCAGGCCGGCGGTGGGCATGTCTTGTGTCCCGGCGCCTTGGCCGATGACGGGCTGCTGGATGTGAGCATCCTGCCCGCGCCCCAGGAAGTGGTCGGCACCCTGCGTGAATTGATGAATAACGGTTGGGGCCTGGACACCATGTTCGTGCGTGCACGCCTGCCGTGGGTCAATATCAAGGTGGCCCAAGGGTTGTACATCAACCTCGATGGTGAGCCACTGGAAGGCGATGACCTGCATTTCGAAGCGTTGCCCAAGGCCCTGCGCGTGCACTTGCCGCTGGGCTCGCCGTTAGTCGTCCAGGCTGATGATCTGCTCACGCACGGCGAATAACACCAGGCCCGCCACGTCGAAGATCTGCAAGCGCTTCATGATCTGCGAGCGATGGGCTTCCACGGTCTTGATGCTCAGGCCCAGGCCGTGGGCGATTTCACGGGTGGACTTGCCGCGTACGATCAGGCGCAGGATTTCCAATTGCCGCGCCGTGAGGTTGTGACTGTGGGCGGCAGGTGCGCTGGAGCCCTGGTGGTGGATCAGCGCCTGATTGATCACGGTGTGGGCGATGGCGGGGCTCAGGTAGCGCTCGTTGTTACGCAGGGCCAGCAGTGCGTGCTCCAGCTCGTTGGCGGTGGTGTCCTTGAGCAGGTAGCCGTGGGCGCCAGCCTCCAGCGCACGCATGATCAGCTCGGGGTCGGTGTGCATCGACAGGATCAGCACCTTGCACTTGGGGTAGGCGCGCTTGAGTTGCTGCAAGGCGTCCAGGCCGCCGGTGTGCTTCATCGACAGGTCGAGCAGCACGATGTCCGGCAGCAGGGCGCTGAATTGCTCCAGCAGTTGCGCGCCATCGCTGGCTTCGCCGATCACGCTGTAACCGGGGATATCCAGGATCAGCGCGCGTACGCCGGCGCGAATCAGTGCGTGGTCATCGACCAGGAGTAAACTGCAGGTCACTCGAGAACCTTAGGGGCGCTGGCCCGTTCGAGGGCGCGGGGCGCCCAGGGGAAAAGTGCGTCGATACGTGTGCCTTTGCCTGGTCGGCTGCTGACGGACAGCGTGCCCCCCAACTGATCAATCCGTTCGGTCATGCCGGCCATGCCCCGTTGACCTTCCCTGCCGGGGTCGCTGGCAGGCGAAAAGCCCAGGCCGTCATCGCAGATCATCAGCGACAGGCCTTCCGGCAGGCGTTGCAGACGCACCCGCAAATTGTGCGCCTGGGCATGGCGCAGCATATTGGTCACCGCTTCCTGGGTGATGCGAAAGGCCGCCACGGCCATTTCTTCGGGGATGCCGGTGAGCCGTTGCTGGCACTCCAGGCTCCAGCACACCTGGGTGTTTTCCAGGGTTTTGAGCAAGTGCGCGCGCAGGCTGGCTTCCAGGCCCAGGCTCGCCAGTTGACGAGGGTTGAGGATCGCCGAAACGTCACGCACTTTCGCCAGGGTTTCAGTGAGTGTATTGCACAGCACCGAGCAATGGTTTTGCAGCTCTTGAGGCAGGCGGCGCTGCAACCATTCGCTCTGCAATTTGGCGGCGGTCAGCAGTTGGCCGATATCGTCGTGCAGCTCGCGGCTGAGGCGATGGCGTTCGTTTTCCTGGACTTGCAGCAGGCGGTCGGCCAGTTCCTGGGGCTGGAACTTGATGGATTTACGCGAATTCCACTGTCGCAGGCCCACCACCAACAACGTTGCCAGGTTGAGCAGCAGGATCAATAACGTCAGCGGCGCGCCCTGCAGATAAGCCCACAGGCTGGCCAGCAGTGAGCACAGGCACAGGGCAGGGATGAGGTGACGCGCATGACTCCGGGACACGGACCTGGCGATAAGTGACTTGAGGTTGGCGTACATAGCGGATGGAGCCAATGAGGGTTCACTGCGGGAAGACCGGCAACGGCGATTGACTGGGCTTGGCTGGGCGTGCGGTGCCGAATCGTTGTTACCCATGAGGAAGTTGAGTCACTAGGAGCGGGGCATAGTACCACCACTATTACTGTTGGTCGCGAGCACTTTCCCCATCCATGTATTAACCACGCATATGCCCTGGCGGCAGTCCCAGAGTTCAAAGATAGTCAGTTGTATTAGTTGGAGTACTTTGTACAGTTATTGAGTAGCTGGCTAATTGATATTTCTTCCGCCGGTAATCGAGTTGCATCGTTTGAGCAAGGGCGGTCGTTTTTAGATAACCCACGTATTAAATACGACCTTTGCACGTTTCACGGCCCATGGCGCAAACGATGCTGCGGGTTACGTTCGTAGTCTTTCTGAGGGATCTGCGACGTGACGGTCGCAATCAGCGACGTTTGTTCACTCTCATCCAGGCCCAGCTTGCCGGTACGGATGTCGATCAATTCCAGTTGCCAGGCCAGCAACGTCAGGCAGTCGTGCAGGGCATCCAGGGCCTGGTCATGCAGTTGCACGGGGCTCACGGCATTGGCGATCAGGTATTGGATATGCCGGGAGAACTCGCTGATGGCTTGCAGGGCCAAGCCATCAGCCTTTTCAGCCAGCTTGGCCAGGCTGGCTTTCATGCAGTCGATGGCATCGCTGTCGTTGCGAATCAAATGCAGGTGGCTCAGGCATTCTTCAGACTTGGCCAGCAGCATTTCCGCTTCCAGCAGAAACTCGGGGAGTGCTGTTTGCCATTCGTTTGCGCTATTCATCATGCAATTCTCCACAACTTAAGGTCGGGTGATTGGATGTCGCACTGGGTGAATGGCTTAAAACTAGCGCTGAAATATGACTGGAATCTGTAGGTTGCTTCCGAGATTTCAGTAGGAATTTTATTTGAATACACACGCAAGCTCTGGATAGCTCTGGTTATCCACGGCGATTGCACAACTTCAGTTGCCGACATGTAAGTGCCTGAAAGACCCGTGGGTCGTGGGCTTGGGATGGCAAACAAAAGCCTGACTCCATTCATGCAATGAGAATGGCGTCACATTAATGGCTATTAGATATCGCGAATATCAGGTTGGGCCTGATTGTGCGTAGGGGAATCCCTTACACGGCGGAACCTCGCGTCGATTTGAATGTCGCGCAAGGCTCGGTATTGCCATATGAAGAGGCGCTTGCAGTAAAGCATGATGTCAGTGTGACATCAATGCATTTACGTGGCATTTTAAGCGGGTCAAGGTCTGGCGCTCGCCGCCGATAACCCACTGGTAGGAGCGACGCTCAAGTCCGTTGCACACCCTCTCAGCACACCAGGAGCTTTCAATGGCCGGCATTCTCGACACGGTAGATCAACGCACGCAATTGGTGGGGGAGAATCGCCTGGAGATTCTCATGTTCCGCCTGGCCGGGCGGCAGTTGTTCGCGATCAACGTGTTCAAAGTGCAGGAAGTGCTGCAACTGCCCAAGCTGACCCTGATGCCCCAGCGCCACCCCTTCGTTTGCGGGGTGGTCAACCTGCGTGGCCAAACCCTGCCGGTGATCGACCTGTCCCAGGCCATCGGTATGCGCCCTTTGGTGCCGGGGCCCAACAGCACCATTATCGTCACCGAGTACAACCGTTCGGTGCAGGCGTTCCTGGTGGGCGGCGTCGACCGCATCGTCAACATGAACTGGGAAGCGATCCTGCCACCGCCGGCCAGCGCCGGTCGCCAGCATTACCTCACCGCCATCAGCAAGGTCGATGACCAGTTGGTGGAAATCATCGACGTGGAGAAGGTCCTCGCCGAGATCGTGCCCTACAACGCCAAGGTCTCCCGGGAGAAACTCGAAGACCCGGTGCTCGAGCGTGCCCGTGGTCGCGAAGTGCTGCTGGTGGACGACTCCAATGTGGCGCTCTCGCAATTGCGTGACACCCTGGGCCAGTTGGGCGTGAAGATGCACATCGCCAGCGACGGTCTCAAGGCGCTGAACATGCTCAAGGCCTGGGCCGACAGCGGCCAGGTGATGACCGACAAACTGCTGATGATCTTCACCGACGCTGAAATGCCTGAAATGGACGGCTACCGTCTCACCACTGAAATCCGCAACGATCCGCGCCTGCGCGGGCTCTACGTGGTGCTGCACACCTCGCTGTCGGGCAGCTTCAACGAATCGATGGTGAAGAAGGTCGGCTGCGACAATTTCCTCTCCAAATTCCAGCCGGACAAGCTGGTGGATGTGGTGCGCCAGCGACTGATGTTGGACGAAGTGTCCGCCTGACTTTAGGATGACACTTTGTTTCCCAGGAATGCAGGCCCATGCTTCGTCTCAGCGCGTTGTACCGTTACCCCTTGAAGTCCGGCAAGGGCGAACCCTTGCAGCAGATTGGCCTGGATAAACTCGGGTTGGACGGTGATCGACGCTGGATGCTGGTGGACGAAGCCAGCGGGCGGTTCCTCACGCAGCGTGCCGTGGCGAAGATGAGCCAACTGTCGGCGCTGTGGAACAGCACCGGCGGCTTGACCCTCAGCTCACCCGGCCATACTTCGCTTGACGTGGCCTTGCCCGGCGACGATGGATTGCGCGGCGTGACCATCTGGCGCGACACCCTGCGCGTGCCGGATGCCGGCGATGCGGCGGCCGCCTGGGTCAGTGCGTTCATTGGCAAACCCACACGCCTGGTGCATATGCCCTTGGACCGCGCACGTTCCACCGAGTCGGGTTATGGCCAGGATGACGATCAGGTGGGGTTTGCCGACGGTTACCCCTTGTTGCTGATCGGTCAGGCCTCCCTTGACGACTTATGCGCGCGTATCGGCCGGCCGATGCAGATGTTGCGTTTTCGTCCCAACCTGGTGATTGAAGGCGCCGAAGCTTTTGCCGAGGACGGCTGGAAACGCTTGCGCATCGGCGATGTGGAGTTCCGGGTGGTCAAGCCGTGCTCGCGTTGCATACTCACCACCATTGACCCACAGACCGGCGAGCGCAGCCCCGACCGCGAGCCCTTCGCGACGCTTGAGGCCTACCGCAAGACCGAGAAGGGCGCGATGTTCGGCCAGAACCTGGTCAACGACGGCATCGGGCGCCTGGAAATCGGCATGCCGGTGACGGTGCTGGAATAAAAAATGCCCGTCTCGCTGGAGACGGGCATTTTTATGTGCCGGTGACGCTTAACCGCGGTATTCACACAGGTAAGCGGTGTCCACGGCGACCTTCAACTGGAACTTGCTGTTGGCCGGTACGTGGAACTGGCTGCCGGCGGCGAAGGTTTCCCACTCGTTGGCATCAGGCAGTTTGACGGTCAGGGCGCCGGACACCACGTGCATGATTTCACGCTGGGCGGTGCCGAATTCGTATTCACCCGGAGCCATCACGCCGATGGTCGCCGGACCCTCTGCGGTGCCGAAAGCGATCGACTTGACCGTGCCGTCGAAGTACTCGTTGACTTTGAACATGGGTGAATCCTCGGAAAAGGGTCTGGAAAGGCCGGCCAGTATGCCCAAGCCCACGGGAGCTGCCTAGACCGGCAAAATCAACGGTAACAGGCGTGCGGTGTTGCGTGCATCTTCCAACGCGCGATGCTGCTGACCATGGAACTGCATCCCGGCCAACTGCAGGGCGCCATTGAGCCCCAGCGGCTTGTCCAGGCGCCGGGCCTTGGCAAAGCGCTGCTTGAGGTTCACATGGGGCGTTTGCCCAAGCGCACTGGCCAGGCCATGGCGTTGCCATTCCAGTTCAAGCTGCACCCGATCGTAATCACCCCAACTGGCCCAGCCTTCCAGGCGTGCCTGATGCTGGCCCAGCCAGCGCTCGAACAGTGGCCATACCTCGGTGATTGGCGCAGCTGCGTCGATGTTGGCCTGGGTGATATGCGTCAGTTTGCGGCAAAAGGGCGTCAGCAATGGCCGCCGCAGTGGCCGCACAAAGCGCTGGAAGTGATCCAGTTCGCGGCCCTGGCGGTTGACCAGGCTGGCGCCGATCTCGATGACTTCCATCTCCGTCACGGGCCAGCCGCCGTCATCCGTTGTGGCTTCAAGGTCAATAATCAGCCAATGAGGCATGGTGCAGGTTCCCGTACTCGTCCTTCCTGATGGGGATAGAGCGTAGCCGGGCCCTGTAGTTCCGCCTAGGCCGTTATTCGATCTCCAGCAAAACCTGACGATTGCGCACCTGATCGCCCGTTACCACCTGCACGCCCTTGATGATGCCGTCGATGCCGGCCTTCAACGGGTGCTCCATTTTCATCGCTTCGAGCACCAGCAAGAGTTGGCCTTTGCTGACGCGTTCACCGACGCTGACCCGTATGTCGACGATGGCGCCGTCCATTGGCGCCTTGACCGTGCCGCTGCTGGCGTCGGCCTGGCGACTGGCGACTTGTTGGGAGCGGTTGATGACCTTCAAGCCGGGCAACCACAGTTGAGTGTCGTCGAGGTGGTAGGCGATGCGCCGGCGAATCCCATTGAGCTCCAGGGTGGCCCAGCGCCCGTCGGTGGTGAGTTGCAGAGCGTCGCTCGTCACGGCGTGGATTTGGCCATTGACCTCCAGGCGATAGGTGCACGGGACATTGGTGTTGTTGCGCCATCCTGCCAGACCTTGGGGATGCTGGTCGGCGCTGTGTGTATAAAACAGTGTTGCTGCCAGGGTGAGCTGTTCTTGCGACGGCACTTGGGGCGGTATGTCGCCGAAGTGTTCTGCGATAAATGCGGTGCTGAAATCGCCGGCGATAAAACCCGGATGCTTGAGCAAATCAGCCAATAGCCGCTGATTGGTGGTGACGCCGAGTAACACCGTGTCTTCCACCGCCCGCAGCAACTTACGTCGGGCCTCTTCACGGTTGGCGCCATGGACGATGATCTTGCCCAGCATCGGGTCATAGAACGGGCTGATTTTTTCGCCTTCGCGTAAACCATGGTCGATACGCACGCCGGGGGCGGGATCCCAGCGCAGCACGTCACCGGTTTGCGGCAGGAAGCCCTGGGCCGGGTCTTCGGCGTACAGGCGTACTTCCATGGCGTGACCGCTGAGGACCACATCGGCTTGCTCAAACGGCAAGGGTTGGCCCGCGGCGATGTGCAGTTGCCAGGCCACCAGGTCGAGCCCGGTGATCAGTTCGGTCACCGGGTGTTCGACTTGCAGGCGCGTGTTCATTTCCAGGAAATAGAACCGGCCGTTGCGGTCGAGCAGAAATTCCACGGTGCCGGCGCCGACGTAATTCACCGCACGCCCGGCCTTCAGCGCAGCTTCGCCCATGGCCTGGCGCAGTTCGGGCGTCATCACGGGGCAGGGGGCTTCTTCGATGACTTTCTGATGGCGGCGCTGGATCGAACAGTCGCGCTCGCCGAGGTAGATCAGGTTGCCTTGGCTATCTCCGAACAGTTGGACCTCAACGTGGCGCGGGTCGATCAGGGCCTGTTCGAGGATCAACTCGTCGCTGCCGAAGGCGTGCATGGCTTCCGAACGTGCGGTGCGCAGTTGCTCCAGCAGTTGCTCGCGTTGATGCACCAGGCGCATGCCACGCCCACCGCCACCGGCGCTGGCCTTGATCATCAGCGGGAAGCCGATACGCTCGGCCTCTAGTTGCAGGGTGGCATCGTCCTGGGCGCTGCCTTGGTAACCGGCGATGCAGGGGACGCCGGCATCTAGCATGGCGAGTTTGGACAGGCGCTTGCTGCCCATCAGTTCGATAGCTTCGACGCTGGGGCCGATGAAGGTGATATTGGCGTTCTGGCAGGCACGGGCGAAGTCGGGGTTTTCGGAGAGGAAGCCGTAGCCAGGGTGGATCGCGTCGGCGCCGGTGCGGTGGGCGGCGTCGAGAATCGCGCCTATGTTCAGGTATGACTGGTGTACGGGAGCGGGGCCGATGTTCACGGCTTCGTCGGCCATCTGCACGTGCAGGGCGTGGGTGTCGGCGTCGCTGTACACGGCGACGGTGCGGTAGCCCAATGCCTGGGCGGTGCGTTGGAGGCGGCAGGCGATTTCGCCGCGGTTGGCGATCAGAATCTTGGTGAGTGCGGGCATAGGGTTATCCCTTTGATGATGGAGGGTCTGTTCTGGCCTCATCGGGAGCAAGCCCCCTCCCACATTGGAATGCATTTCAAATGTGGGAGGGGGCTTGCCCCCGATAGCGTCATTCGCACCACCGAGGCATGCGCTTCTGCACAAAAGCCTGCGTCCCCTCAATCCCTTCCTCGCTCATCACCGCCTCGGCAAACCACTGTGCCCCGCGGTCCAACACCCCGGCAATCGGCTCATCCACGCTTGCCAGCAACAGCAATTTAGTCCGCGCATTTGCCCCTGGTGCACATTGCAACACCTGCCCCAACACCTCATCCAGGCGTTGCGCCAATGCCTGCGGATCATGCTCCACAAAATGCACCACCCCCAGCCGCTCTGCTTCAACCCCATCAAACCGCGCCGCCGTCAGCGCCAGTCGCCGTGCCTGGGTCAGCCCAATACGCTTGACCACAAACGGCGCAATCTGCGCCGGCAACAACCCCAGGCGGGTCTCCGGCAAGCCGAACTGCGCTTTGTGATCAGCGATTGCAATATCACTCACGCACGCCAACCCAAACCCGCCGCCTAGCACCGCGCCTTGCAGCAGCACAATCACTACCTGCGGCAACGCCTCGACCTCTTGCAGCAGCGTGCCAAACGCGCGATTCAACGCTTGCATCTGATCCCCCGCGCCGATCAGGTCCTTCACATCGGCCCCCGCGCAGAAATGCCCGCCAGCGCCGCTGATCACCACGGCGCGCACCTGGCTGTCCAACTGTGCCAGCACCTCACGCAGTTCCTTGACCATCTCCAAGCTCATCGCATTGCGGCATTCAGGCCGGTTGAGGGTGATGTGCAGCACACCGTTATGGGCTTCGAGCAGCAAGGTGTTCATGGCTTTTTACCGGGCAGGGTGCCCATCAGTTTGCAGATGATGCCCAGCATGATTTCGTCGGCACCGCCGCCAATCGATACCAGGCGTACGTCGCGATAGGCGCGGGCCACCGGGTTGTCCCACATGAAGCCCATGCCGCCCCAATATTGCAGGCAACTGTCGCTGACTTCACGGCCCAGGCGTCCGGCCTTGAGTTTGGCCATGGAGGCCAGGCGAGTCACGTCCTGGCCCTTGATGTATTGCTCGGTGGCCTGGTAGACCAAGGCGCGCAGGCACTCGATTTCGGTCGCCAGTTCGGCCAGGCGGAAGTGGATCACCTGGTTGTCGATCAACGCTTTGCCGAAGGTCTGGCGCTCCTTGCAGTACTCGATGGTGCTGTCGATGCAGTACTCCAGGCCCTTGATCATATTGGCTGCGCCGAACAGGCGCTCTTCCTGGAACTGCAGCATCTGCATCATGAAGCCTGCACCTTCGTGGCCGATGCGGTTGCGCTGCGGTACGCGCACGCTGTCGAAGAACACCTGGGCGGTCTCGGAGCTGTGCATGCCGAGTTTTTCCAGGGGCGGGCTGACGCTGATGCCCGGGGTATTCATCGGCACCATGATCAGGGATTTGTTGATGTGCGGCTTGTCGTCGGAGGTGTTGGCCAGCAGGCAGATAAAGTCGGCGCTGGGCGAGTTGGTGATCCACATTTTGCTGCCGTTGATCACGTAGTCGTCGCCGTCCTTGCGTGCATGGGTCTTGAGCCCGGCCACATCGGAGCCGGCGCCGGTTTCCGAGACGCCAATGCAGCCGACCTGCTCGCCGCTGATGGCCGGGCGCAGGAACTCGTCGCGCAGTTCATCGGAACCGAAGCGCGCCAGGGCTGGGGTGCACATGTCGGTCTGCACGCCGATGGACATGGGGATGCCGCCACAGCGGATGCTGCCGAATTCTTCGGCGGCGACGATGGAGTAGCTGTAGTCCAGGCCCATGCCGCCGAATTGTTCCGGCTTGGAAATGCCCAGCAGGCCGAGGTCGCCGGCCTTGCGGAAGATCTCGTGGATGGGAAAGCGCCCGGCTTTTTCCCATTCATCCACATGGGGGTTGATCTCGCGGTCGACGAAGGCGCGCACGGTGCGGCGCAGTTCCTGGTGTTCCTGGGTAAAGATCATTGTTCTTGTTCTCCTGTTAGAAACGCGCCACGCCAAAGCTGTTCGGTTGCAGTTGCCGCAGTTCGGCTTCGTGACAGATATCCAGCACAAACCCAAGCAAGGTGCGGGTATCCCGTGGATCGATCAGCCCGTCGTCCCACAGGTTGGCGCTGCCGTAGAGCGCAGTGGACTGGCTGTCGAGCTTTTGCGCAGTCACCTGTTCGAGCATGTCCAGCACCTTGGGGTCGGGCACCAGACCGTCCTTCAACTGTTTGGCCTCGGTGACGATACGCAGCACTTTGCCGGCTTGCGCGCCGCCCATCACCGCCGTGCGGCTGTTGGGCCAGGCGAAGATAAAGCGTGGGTCCAGGCCGCGTCCGCACATCGCATAATTGCCGGCGCCGTAGGAGCCGCCGACGACGATGGTGAGTTTAGGCACGCGGGCGTTGGCCACCGCCTGAATCATCTTTGCGCCGTGCTTGATCACCCCTTGTTGTTCGGACTCGGTGCCGACCATGAAACCGGTGGTGTTGTGCAGGAACAGCAGCGGCGTGCGGCTCTGGTCACACAGCTGGATAAACTGCGCGGCCTTGCTTGCGCCCTTCGGCGTGATCGGGCCGTTGTTGCCGATCACGCCGACGGCGCGCCCTTGGATATGCAGGTGGCCGCAGACGGTGTGGGCGTCGAACTCGCCCTTGAATTCCAGGAAGTGCGAGCCGTCTGCCAGGCGCGCCAGGATCTCGCGGACGTCGTAGGGTTTTTTCGGGTCATCGGGGATCAGTCCCAGCAACTGCTCGATGGGGTACAACGGCTCTTTATAGGTGCTTTTCGCGGGCTTCGGCAGCCGGTCATTCCACGGCAGCAGGCTGACAACTTCACGCACGATACGCACGCCATCGGCATCGTTTTCCGCCAGGTATTCGGCTGTACCGGCGGTTTGCGCGTGCATCTGGGCGCCACCCAGTTCTTCATCGCTGGCGACTTCGCCCGTCGCGGCCTTGAGCAGCGGGGGGCCGGCGAGGAACAGCTTGGCCTTGCCGCGCACCACCACCACGTAATCCGACAGCCCCGGCTGATAGGCACCGCCGGCCGTGGCCGAGCCGTGCACCACGGTGATCTGTGGCAGGCCCATGGCTGACATACGCGCCTGGTTGGCGAAGCTGCGTGCGCCTTCGACGAAAATCTCGGCGGCATAGTTGAGGTTGGCGCCGCCGCTTTCGGCGAGGGTCACCACCGGCAGTTTGTTCTCCATGGCGATCTGTTGCAGGCGCAGGGACTTTTTCAGGCCGGAGGGCGAAATGGTACCGCCCTTGATCGCGCTGTTGTTGGCCACCACCAGCATGCGCACGCCACTGACATAGCCGATGCCGGCGATCAGCCCGCCACCGGCGGCGCTGCCGTCCTTGTCGTCGTGAAGCTTATAGCCGGCCAGGCTGGCCAGCTCCAGGAATGGCGCGCCGGGGTCGAGCAGCAAATTGAGGCGCTCGCGAGGCAACAGTTGGCCGCGCTTGTCGAACTTGGGCTTGGCTTCCTGGGCCTTGGCAAGCAGGGTGTGTTCCAGTTGGCGCAACTGGGCGATGGCGGCCAGCATGGCGTCGCGGTTTTGCGCGAACTGCGGGCTGTGGGCATCGATCAGGCTTTCAATCATCGGCATGGGGTTATTGCTCCGCCTTTAGCACATCCGGCAGGTAGGCACGGTGGAAACCGTTGAAGGGTTCACTCGGCGCCAGTGCCGTGTGCAGCGGCCACGCGCGGCTGCCCAGGCTGGCGGCGCCGTCAATGCGCAGGGTGCTGCCGCTGACAAAGGCTGCGGCCGGGCTGAGCAGAAACACGATGGCGGCGCTGACTTCCGACTCGGTGCCGATACGCTTGAGCGGTACATGCTCGCGCAGGGTAGGGATCACCGCCTTGAACGCGCCGTCATAAGTGTCCATGCCGCTGGAGGCAATCCAGCCGGGCGCCACGGCGTTGACGCGCACCCCGGCATAGCCCCATTCAAACGCGGCGGTCTTGGTGAAGTTGTCCATGCCCGAACGCGCCGCGCCGGAGTGGCCCATGCCGGGCATGCCGCCCCACATGTCGGCGAGCATATTGACGATGGCGCCGCCGTGTTTGCTCATCGACTGGTTGAACACTTCCCTCGCCATCAGGAAGCCGCCCACCAGGTTGGTGCGCAGTACGGTTTCAAAGCCCTTTTGATTGATCGCGGCCAGTGGCGACGGATATTGGCCGCCCGCATTATTCACCAGGCCGTGGATCGGGCCGTGGTCCTGCAGGATCTGGGTGACCAGCGCTTTCACCGCCTCTTCATCGCGGATATCACAGGCGTGCCAATGGGCGTCGCCGCCGTCTTCGGCAATTTCTGCCGCGACCTTCTGCAGCTTTTCCGGCTTGCGCCCCACCAGGATGACGCGGGCGCCCAGGGCCGCCAGTTCATGGGCGGTGCAGCGGCCAATGCCACTGCCGCCACCGGTGACAATCACGGTTTGCCCCTGGAACAGGTCGGCTTTGAAGATTGAGTCGAAGGCCACGGCGACGGTCCTTTTTAGATGAGAGAGTCTGCGATGTGTTGCGGCACGGCGATGGGGATTTCCAGCAGTTGCTGGGCGAAGGCTTTGCCTTGGGGGTCGATGCGCAGGCTGGCGATGCCGCCGCCGCCCAAGGCATTTTCCAGCAGGAAATTCAGGCTGTGGCTGCCGGGCAAGTACCAGCGTTCGACACGACCATGGATCGGGTCGAGCAGGTGGCCCATCCAGTCGACGATCACCTCCGGGGTCAACGCTTCGGCAATCCACGGCAGGAAGTCGGGGTGGCGGGCGATCACGCCGATATTGCTGTGGTTGCCCTTGTCACCAGAGCGCGCCACGGCGAGTTTCACCAGCGCCACGCTGGCGTCGGCGCGGCCCTGGGGTTTGGCCGGTTCCGTGGGGGCGGCGGGTGTGAGCATGGGCGTCGAGGCAGGCAGCTCGACGGCATAGCGTTGGCCTAGGTAGTCGATGACCACTTCGCAGGACGATTTGTCGATCAGGAACGAAAACAGCCGGATCAGCGGGTACACCGTGGGCCGCCCACCGACGATGCCGGTCAACCCCGGAGCCATGCCCGTGGCCGCCTGGGCGATCTCGCGGGCAAACAGCACCAGCGCCTGCTTGCTCGGGTGCCTTACGGCCAGCTTGACCACCACCTCACGGCAGTCCTCGCGCCGGGCATGGGCGCCGTAGGTGGCTTCACTGCCGAGCAGCTCGATGTTGACTTCGCTGTAGGGTGCCCAGCCACGCTGGCTGAACAGTTCTGCGGTCTTGTTGATGATCGCCTGGCTGACTCGCTCGGCCTTGGCCACCGCGTCGATCCCGGCGAGCAGGCAACTGGCGGTACAACGAAAGCCATCGGGGTAGGTGGCGCTGACCTTGTACTGATCGGTGGGTGGCAGGCCTTTGGCGCCATGCAGGCGCACCGAGTGTTTGCCCTGTTGCTGCACTTTGACCTGGCTGAAATCGCAGATCACATCGGGCAATAGATAGGCGCGCGGATCACCGATTTCATACAGCAGCTGTTCGGCCACGCTCAGTTCGCTGATCAGCCCGCCGCTGCCCTCGACCTTGTTGACGGTGAACTGGCCGTCGGCGCTGACTTCGACAATCGGGAAGCCGATGTGCTCATAGTCCGGCACGTCGCGCCAATCGGTGAAATTGCCGCCGGTGCACTGGGCGCCGCATTCGATGATATGCCCGGCCAACGCGGCCTGGGCCAGGTGATCGTAATCCTGCCAAGACCAGTTGAATTCATGCACCAGTGCTGCGCTCACCACGGCGCTGTCGACTACCCGGCCGGTGATGACGATATCAGCGCCCAGTCCCAGGGCCTGGGCAATGCCCGGCGCGCCAAAGTAGGCGTTGGCGGACACACACATGGGGGGCAGCGGGGCAGCGGTGAACATCTCGCTGACAGTGGGCAGGTGTTTGAGTTGGGGGTGCAGGTCATCGCCAAGCAATACCGCGATTTTCAGCGGCACCTGGGCTTTGTCGCAGGCTGCTTGCAGGGCGGCGGCGCACGCCTGGGGATTGATGCCACCGGCATTGCTGATCACGCGGATGCCTTGGCGCTGGATATCCGCCAGCAACGGTGTGAGGACGTCGACAAAATCCATGGCGTAACCGGCCTGGGGATCTTTCATGCGCGCACCGGCAAGGATCGACATCGTGACTTCGGCCAGGTAGTCGAACACCAGGTAATCCAAGGCGCCACCGTGCACCAACTGGGCGGCGGCGGTGCAGGTGTCGCCCCAGAAGGCGCTGGCGCAGCCGATACGAACCGTCTTGCTCATGAGAAATCCTTGCTCCAATGGCTGGCGTCGAGACTACCAAGCAAGCGCTTGGTTTGTAAACTCTCTGAGCAAGTTTCACCCAAGCGCTTGCTTGGGTGGCGGCCACGGCCTAAATTGCCGCCCAAGACGTCAGTAGAAGTGAAGGAGAGCAGCATGGATGAGCACAAAGCCCTGGGGGTGATGCGCGCCATGGTCGACGGTGGCCAGTTGACCGATCCCGAGAGTGCGCGGGGCAAATTGCTGCAAACCGCGGCTCACCTGTTTCGCAATAAGGGCTTTGAGCGCACTACCGTACGTGATCTGGCCAGCGCGGTGGGCATCCAGTCCGGCAGCATCTTTCACCACTTCAAGAGCAAGGATGAGATCTTGCGGGCGGTGATGGAGGAAACCATTCACTACAACACCGCGATGATGCGTGCCTCGCTGGAGGAGGCAAGCAACGTGCGCGAGCGTGTGCTGGCGCTGATTCGCTGCGAGTTGCAGTCGATCATGGGCGGCAGTGGCGAGGCGATGGCGGTGCTGGTCTACGAGTGGCGTTCGCTGTCGGCCGAAGGTCAGGCCCAGGTGCTGGCATTGCGCGATGTGTATGAGCAGATCTGGCTGCAGGTGCTGGGCGAGGCCAAGGCCGCTGGCTACATCAGGGGCGATGTGTTTATCACCCGGCGCTTCCTGACAGGCGCGTTGTCCTGGACCACCACCTGGTTCCGCGCGCAGGGCAGCCTGACCCTTGAAGAACTGGCCGAAGAAGCCTTGTTGATGGTGCTGAAGTCGGACTGAAGCGCAGGCCATTAATTTGATGGCAAACGTTGTCTCTCCAGGCAAAAACGCCTAGCTTATCGCCCTCAGAGTATTCAACGGTGTGTGTCTCGATGTTTTCGCCATGGCGGCTGGCTGCAGGACTTACTTTATGGGCACTGGGCACCGCAGCGTGGACGCAGGCCGGTGCTGCGCAGTTGGTGAGAGTCGGCGCGGCGCACTTTCCGCCCTACACCATACGCCCTGAGCAAGGGGCTGACACCGGCTTGCTGCCGCAATTGGTCGAGGCCCTGAACGCTGCGCAAACCGACTATCAGTTTGTATTGGTGCCTACCTCCATCCCACGGCGTTTTCGCGATTTCGAGCAAGGCCGGGTCGACATGGCGATCTTCGAAAACCCGTCCTGGGGTTGGAAGAACATTGCCCATACCAGTGTCGACATGGGCCTGGAAGATGCAGAAATCTTCGTCGCCCAACGTCAGTCCGGCCGCGACCAGAGCTATTTCTCCGACCTCACCGGTAAACGCCTGGCGGTATTCAGCGGCTATCACTACGCCTTCGCCAACTTCAACTCCGACCCCAAGCACATGGCCGAGCACTTCAACGCCACGTTGACCTATTCCCATGACAGCAACTTGCTGATGGTCGCCCGTGGGCGCGCCGATATCGCCCTGGTCACCCGTTCGTACTTGAGTGACTTCATGGTGCGCAACGCGGACATGGCCGGGCAGTTTCTGGTGTCGGAGCGCATTGACCAGGTTTATCACCATTACGCGTTGCTGCGGCCGAAGGCACCGATCACGGGGGAGGCGTTTTCTGTATTGCTCAAGGGCCTTAGGGATAATGGTGAGATGCTGAAGATCTTCGAGCCGTATCGCATTGATGTAACACCACTGCCCTGAGTTCTCTGGGGGGGCAAAATGTGGGAGTCCCCACCCTACTTCAAACCCTGCGCGCAAACGTATCGCTATGGCTACCCGACACCTTGCGGCAATGCACCAGTGCATCACGAATCATGAAGTTCACCAGGGTCGGCGAAACCCCCAGTTCCTTGGCGATATCCTTTTGCGGCACCCCATGCAGGCGGTACATCTCGAAGGCATAGCGGGTGCGCTGGGGCAGCTCCGTCAGGGCGTCGGCGATGTTTTCCAGAGTGTTGAAATTGATGTGGGAGGTTTCCGGTGACGCGCCGTGAATAACCACATTCAAGCCTTCCTCTTCGGGCCCGGAGTATTTGAGCTCCAGGGCCTGCTTGCGGTAGTGATCGATCGCCAGGTTGCGCACGATCTGGAACAGATAACTCAGTTGGGCCTTGAACGAAGAGGTGATCGTCGGTGCCGACTGCAACCGGAAGTACGCATCCTGCACCACATCTTCGGCGCGGGAGCGGCACCCGGTAATACGTGCCGCGATCTTCACCAAAATCAGTCGATTGTCGACGAACGCCTGGAGAAGGGGTGAGTCGCACCTGCCTGTGGATACTTGTTCCGTCATGGAAATCACCTTACTGCTAATGGTTTAGGGGAGGGCGTCCCTGCTGAGGCCTCCTACACATCGGGCAACAAATTATGCTGAATGATAATGATTGTCAAATGAGAAGACGAACTAATCTTATGCCTTTATTGAAGGTGTGAACCACGTCTCGCTCGTCCCCGGCGACTAATTATTTGCCGCTGCCGTCCGTTCTTCTGGGTGACAGGCCTGTTAGTACAACGGCCAAGGATCAGCACCCGCAGGAGGACCAGATGGGTTTTTATCGTGCATTCGGCATGTTGCAGTTTGGAGTCCTCACCTCATGAGTGCGCCAACCCGGCTGCGCCTGTTTTGCCTGCCCCACT
Organism: Pseudomonas sp. MF6755; assembly: GCF_016405635.1. NCBI lineage: Bacteria > Pseudomonadati > Pseudomonadota > Gammaproteobacteria > Pseudomonadales > Pseudomonadaceae > Pseudomonas > Pseudomonas sp. MF6755. The sequence continues at coordinate 23,120 of NZ_JAEKDA010000031.1, read as the reverse complement.
CAGGCGCCAGTGCCTCGGTCTACGCTCGCTGGCGTCGCGCCCTGCCGGATTGGCTGCACGTATGCCCGTTGGAGTTGCCGGGGCGTGGCATGCGCATGGACGAGCCGTTGCAACGCGATATCAAGGCCCTGGCCGCGCAGCTCGCAGAAGAAATCAGCCCTGACCTCGACGGCCCCTATGCCTTGTTTGGCCACAGCCTTGGCGGGTTGCTGGCGTTTGAATTGGCCCACGCTTTAAGCGCACGCAATGTGCCTGCGCCTCTGGCCCTGTTCGCCTCCGGCACTGCTGGCCCGGCGCGCCGTGATGTCAGTGAATACGCCATCGAAAAGACCGATGCCCAGCTGATCGCCCGCTTGCGGGAGTTGAAGGGCACCGCCGAAGAAGCCTTGGCCAGCCCCGAGTTGATGCAGTTGATGTTGCCGATCCTGCGCGCCGACTTCCTGCTGTGCGGCAGCTTCAGCTATGGCGAGCGCGAGCCTCTGGGCCTGCCGATCCATGTGTTCGGCGGCAAGCAGGACAGCGTGCGCGCCGACCAGTTGCTCGACTGGCAACTTGACACCGCCAGCGGCTTTTCCCTGGACATGTTTGACGGCCACCACTTCTTCCTCGTGCAACACGAAAGCGCCGTGCTGCGTTGCGTGCGCCGCTATGCCGACGAACACCTGGCCCGCTGGCGCAGCGACGCAGCGCGGCAACGGGTTGCCGTCTGATCGCTCCCCGCTGTTGATTTTCAAGTACGCCGAATTTCCCGTAAGCCGATTTCAGGCAGGAACCCCATGATGGACGCCTTCGAACTCCCCCGCACTTTAGTCCAGTCCCTTCAACGCCGTGCCGCGCAGACACCGGACCAGGTAGCTCTGCGCTTCCTGGCCGAGTCGGCCGAGCAGAGCGTGGTGCTCAGCTACCGTGACCTGGACCAACGCGCCCGCACGATCGCCGCCGCCTTGCAAGCCAGCGCCGGCCCGGGCGAGCGTGCGGTGCTGCTGTTTCCCAGCGGCCCGGACTACGTCGCGGCGTTCTTTGGTTGCCTGTACGCCGGGGTGATCGCCGTGCCGGCTTATCCACCGGAGTCCACGCGCCGCCATCACCAGGAGCGCTTGCTGTCGATCATTGCCGACGCCGAGCCGCGCCTGCTGTTGACGATTGCCAGCCTCAGCGAAGGCCTGGCGCAGATCGAAAATGCGCCGCCGGTATTGAGCGTGGACACGCTGGATGCGCAGCAGGCCGACTACTGGTTCGAACCCGCGCTGCAAGCCGACGACATCGCCTTCCTGCAATACACCTCAGGCTCCACCGCCTTGCCCAAGGGCGTGCAAGTCAGTCACGGCAACCTGGTGGCCAACGAAGTGCTGATCCGCCGTGGCTTCGGTATCGACCTCAACCCCGATGACGTGATCGTCAGCTGGCTGCCGCTGTACCACGACATGGGCCTGATCGGTGGCCTGCTGCAACCGATTTTCAGTGGCGTGCCCTGCGTGTTGATGTCGCCGGCCTACTTCCTCGGTCGCCCACTGCGTTGGCTGGAAGCGATCAGTGAATACGGCGGCACCATCAGCGGCGGCCCGGATTTCGCCTACCGGTTGTGCAGCGAGCGGGTCAGTGAGTCGGCATTGGGGCGCCTGGATTTGAGCCGTTGGCGCGTGGCCTATTCAGGCTCCGAGCCGATTCGCCTCGACACCCTGGAACGCTTCGCGGAAAAATTCGCCCCCTGCGGCTTCACCCCGAATAATTTCTTCGCCTCCTATGGTTTGGCCGAAGCAACCCTGTTTGTCGCCGGCGGCACCCGTGGCCAGGGCATTCCCGCGATGCGCATGGACGAGCAGGCGTTGGCCGCCAACCGTGCCGAGCCGGGGCAGGGCAGTGCGATCATGAGCTGCGGCACCAGCCAGCCGGACCATGCCGTGCTGATCGCCGATCCTTATACGCTCACGGAGCTTGCCGACAACTGCGTCGGTGAGCTCTGGGCCACGGGCCCGAGCATCGCCCACGGCTACTGGCGCAACCCCGAAGCCAGCGCCAAGACCTTCGTCCAGCACGCCGGCCGTACCTGGTTGCGTACCGGTGACCTGGGTTTCATCCGCGACGGTGAGGTGTATATCACCGGGCGCCTGAAGGACCTGCTGATCGTGCGCGGCCACAACCTCTACCCCCAGGACATCGAACAGACCATCGAGCGCGAAGTGGAAGTGGTACGCAAAGGCCGTGTCGCTGCCTTTGCGGTGAATGACCAAGGCCTGGAAGGCATCGGCATCGCCGCGGAAATCAGCCGCAGCGTGCAGAAAATTCTGCCGCCCGGAGCGCTGATCAAGGCGATTCGCCAAGCCGTGGCCGAGGCCTGCCAGCAAGCCCCGAGCGTGGTGGTGCTGCTCAACCCCGGTGCCTTGCCGAAGACCTCCAGCGGCAAGGTGCAACGTGCGGCCTGCGCGATTCGCCATGCCGATGGCAGCCTCGACAGCTACGCGCAATTCCCCGGTGTGCAAACGCCGGCGAGCGAGGTGGCGCTGGCGTCCGACCTGCACAACCAGATCGCGGCGATCTGGTGTGAACAACTGCAACTGACCAGCGTGGCCGCCGACGATCACTTCTTTCTGCTCGGCGGCAACTCCATCACCGCCACCCAAGTGGTCGCCCGCCTGCGCGAAACCCTAGGCCTGGAACTCAACCTGCGCCTGCTGTTCGAAGCGCCGACGCTGTCGGCATTCGCCGCGAGCGTGGCGCAATTGCAACAGGACGGCGGCGTTGCCCAGGGCGCGATCCATGCACTTTCGCGCCACGAAGACCTGCCTCAATCCCTGGCACAGAACCGCCTGTGGATCACCTGGCAGCTGGACCCTCACAGCAGCGCCTACACTATTCCGGGCGCGCTGCACCTGCGCGGCGAGCTGGATGAAGACGCGCTGCGCGCAAGCTTCCAGCAACTGATCCAGCGCCACGAAGCCTTGCGCACGCGTTTCTACGAACGCGATGGGCAGGCCTTCCAGCGTGTCGAGCCACGGGTGGATTTCACGCTGCAAGTCATCGACCTCAGCGACCTGCCGCACGCTGAGCGCGAGGCCCGTGCGCAACAGATCCGCGAAGACGAAGCACGCACCCAATTCGACCTTGAAACAGGCCCGCTGCTGTGGGTCACCCTGGTGCGCCTGGACGATGAAGAGCACCAACTGCTGGTGACGCTGCATCACATCATCGCTGACGGCTGGTCGCTGAATATCCTGATTGACGAGTTCTCGCGCCTGTACGCCGCTGCCGTGCAAGGCCAGAGCCTGGAACTGCCACCGCTGGCCTTGCACTATGCCGACTACGGCAGCTGGCAGCGCCAATGGCTGGCCGAAGGCGAAGGCCAGCACCAACTGGCGTACTGGAAGGCCCAGTTGGGTGAAGAACATCCGGCCCTGAACCTGGCCACCGATCACCCGCGTTCTGCTCTGCATCGGCACAGCGCCTCGCGCCACAGCCTGCGCCTGGATGCGCGCCTCAGCGCCGCCGTTCGCCAGACCGCCCAGGCCCATGAGTCGACCCCGTTCATGCTGCTGTTGGCAGCGTTCCAGGCCTTGCTCTATCGCTACAGTGGCCAGCGCGATATCCGCATCGGTGTGCCCAATGCCAACCGCCCGCGCCAGGAAACCCAGGGCCTGATCGGTTTCTTTATCAACACCCTGGTGCTGCGTGCCGAGCTGGATGGGCGCCTGCCGTTCAACCAACTGTTGGCGACTACCCGTGAGACGGCAATGGCCGCCCAGGCCCATCAGGACCTGCCCTTCGAACAACTGCTGGAGGCCTTCCCCCAGGCCCGCGAACAGGGCCTGTTCCAGGTGATGTTCAACCACCAGCAACGTGACCTCAGCGCCTTGCGCCGCCTGCCGGGCCTGCTCGCCGATGAGCTGCCATGGCACAGCCGCGAAGCCAAGTTCGACCTGCAACTGCACAGCGAAGAAGACCGTAACGGGCGCTTGAGCCTGTCGTTCGACTACGCCGACGAGTTGTTCGAACCCGTGACCATTCAGCGCCTGGCCGAACATTTCATCCACCTGCTGCAAGCGGTGTGCGCGCAACCCCGGCAAGCCCTTGGCGACTTGCCGTTGATGCCGGCTGACGAACAGCAACCCTGGAGCGAAGCGCCCTGTGCGCCGGCCAGGCAATGGTTGCCCGACCTGCTCAACCAGCAGACGTCGGACGCCACCGCACTGGTCTGGCAGGACGCCAGCCTGACCTTCGCCCAACTGCATACCCAGGCCAACCGCCTGGCCCATTACTTGCGCGACAAAGGCGTCGGCCCGGACGTGTGCGTGGCCATCGCCGCCGAGCGTTCGCCGCAACTGCTGATCGGCCTGCTGGCGATCATCAAGGCCGGTGGCGCCTACGTGCCGCTGGACCCGGATTACCCCACCGAGCGCCTGGCCTACATGCTCAACGACAGCGGCGTACACCTGCTGCTGACCCAGACGGCGTTGCTGGAGCAGTTGCCCACCGCCGAAGGCGTGTGCGTGATTGCCATGGACAGCCTGCACCTCGACAGCTGGCCAACCCAGGCACCGGGCCTGCACCTGCACGGCGAAAACCTTGCCTACGTGATCTACACCTCCGGCTCCACTGGCCAGCCCAAGGGCGTGGGCAACACCCATGGGGCGCTGGCCGAGCGTTTGCAGTGGATGCAGGCCACGTACCAGCTGAATGAAACCGATGTGCTGATGCAAAAGGCACCGATCAGTTTCGACGTGTCGGTGTGGGAATGCTTCTGGCCGCTGATCACCGGTTGCCGCCTGGTGCTAGCGGGGCCTGGTGAGCATCGCGACCCGCACCGCATCGCGCAGTTGGTGCAGGAACACGGCGTGACCACGCTGCACTTCGTGCCGCCGTTGTTGCAGTTGTTTATCGACGAGCCGTTGGTGGCTGAATGCACCAGCCTGCGTCGCCTGTTCTCCGGTGGCGAAGCCTTGCCCGCCGAGTTGCGTAACCGCGTACTTGCGCAACTGCCGGCGGTGCAGTTGCACAACCGTTATGGCCCGACCGAGACCGCGATCAACGTCACACATTGGCATTGCACCGCCGCGGATGGCGAGCGCTCGCCGATTGGCCGGCCGTTGGGCAATGTGATCTGCCGCGTGCTCGACGAGCAGCTCAACCCGCTGCCGGCCGGTGTGCCGGGTGAGTTGTGCATCGGCGGTATCGGCCTGGCCCGAGGTTACCTTGGCCGTGCCGGGCTGACCGCTGAACGCTTTGTCGCGGACCCCATGGGCGCGGCCGGCGCACGTCTGTACCGCACCGGGGACCGTGCGCGCTGGAATGACGATGGTGTGCTCGAATACCTCGGGCGTCTGGACCAGCAGGTCAAACTGCGCGGTTTCCGTGTGGAGCCGGAAGAAATCGAAGCGCGCCTGCTGGCCCTCGACGGCATCGCCCAAGCCGTGGTGCTGGTGCGCGATGAGCAGTTGATCGGTTACTACACCGGCCCCACCGAACTGGACGAACAGCAACTCAAGACCGCCCTGGCCGCCGAGTTGCCGGAATACATGGTGCCTGCGCTGCTGATGCGCCTGGACGCCATGCCCCTGAGCCCCAGCGGCAAGCTCGACCGCCGTGCCTTGCCGGAGCCGGTGTGGCAAACCCGCGAGCACGTCGAACCGCACACGCCTTTGCAACTGCAAATCGCCGCGATCTGGCGCGAAGTACTCGGCCTGCCACGCATCGGGCTGCGCGACGACTTCTTCGCGTTGGGCGGGCACTCGTTGCTGGCCACGCAAATCATCTCGCGCACACGCCAGGCGTGTGACGTCGAGCTGCCATTGCGCACCCTGTTCGACGCCAGCGAGTTGGGCGCCTTTGTCGAGCAGGTCGGGTTGATCCAGGCCGCGGGCCAACGTAACCAACAGACTGCAATCACCAGGGTCGACCGCAGCGCGCCGGTGCCGTTGTCCTATTCCCAGCAGCGCATGTGGTTCCTCTGGCAGATGGAACCCGACAGCCCGGCCTACAACGTTGGCGGCATGGCGCGCCTGCGCGGGGTGCTGGATGTGGGGCGTTTCGAGGCGGCGTTGCAGGCGTTGATCATGCGCCATGAAACCCTGCGCACCACCTTCCCGAGCGTCGACGGTGTGGCGTGCCAGAAGGTCGCGCCGCAGACCGGTGTGCGCATGAACTGGCAGGACTTTTCAGCGCTCAACGAAACCGAGCGCCAGCAGCGTTTGCAGCAACTGGCGGATCAAGAAGCACACACGCCATTCAACCTGGAAACCGGGCCGCTGTTGCGGGCCTGCCTGGTCAAGGCCGGCGAGCAGGAACACTACCTGGTGCTGACCCTGCACCATATCGTCACCGAAGGCTGGGCCATGGACATCTTTGCCCGTGAACTCAGCGCCTTGTACGAAGCCTTTATCGACGACCGCGACTCGCCGCTGGCGCCGTTGCCGGTGCAGTACCTCGACTACAGCGTGTGGCAGCGCCAGTGGCTGGAGTCCGGCGAGCGCCAACGCCAGCTGGATTACTGGACCGCGCAATTGGGCACTGAACACCCGCTGCTGGAACTGCCCGGCGACCGCCCGCGGCCACCGGTACAAAGCCACCAGGGCGAGCTGTACCGCTTCGACCTGAGTGATGAGTTGGCCGCGCGCGTACGCGCCTTCAATGCCGAGCGCGGCCTGACCCTGTTCATGACCATGACCGCGACCCTGGCCGTGTTGCTCTACCGCTACAGCGGCCAGACCGACCTGCGCATCGGCGCCCCCGTGGCCAACCGGATTCGCCCGGAAAGCGAAGGGCTGATCGGCGCATTCCTCAATACCCAGGTGCTGCGTTGCCAGCTCAATGGGCAAATGAATGTCGTCGAACTGTTCGAGCAGGTGCGTCACACCGTGATCGAGGGCCAGTCGCACCAGGACCTGCCGTTCGACCATCTGGTCGAAGCCCTGCAACCACCCCGCAGCGCCGCGTACAACCCGCTGTTCCAGGTGATGTGCAACGTGCAGCGCTGGGAATTCCAGCAGAGCCGTGAACTGGCAGGCATGACCGTCGAGTACCTGGCCAACGATGCGCGGGCCACCAAGTTCGACCTCAACCTGGAAGTCACCGACCTCGACCATCGCCTGGGTTGCTGCCTGACCTACAGCACCGACCTATTCGATGAGCCGCGCATTGCGCGCATGGCCGAGCATTGGCGCAACCTGCTGGAAGCCTTGATCACCAACCCGCAGCAGCGCCTCAGTGAGCTGCCGCTACTGACCGCAGATGAACAGCGTGCACTACACGACAGCCTGGGGGTTGAGAAGGGCGAGCACCGCCTCGACCAGTGCATCCATCAACTGTTCAGCCAGCAGGCCAGCCGGCGTGCCGATGCTCCGGCGCTGACCTTTGCCGGTGTGACCCTGAGTTACGCTGAACTGGATGCCCGCGCCAACCGCCTGGCCTGGATGCTGCGCGAGCGCGGCGTCGGCCCGCAGGTACGTGTCGGCCTGGCGCTGCCGCGCTCGCTGGAAATGGTCATTGGCCTGCTGGCGATCCTCAAGGCTGGTGGCGCCTACGTGCCGCTGGACCCGGAATACCCACTGGACCGCCTGCACTACATGATCGAGGACAGCGACATCGGCCTGCTGCTCAGTGATGCGGCGATGTTCGAAGCCCTCGGCGAACTGCCGGCGACGGTGGCGTGCTGGTGCCTGGAAGATGACCTGCCGGTGTTGACGAATTACCCCGCCGACGCGCTGCCGTTTGTCAGCCTGCCACAACACCAGGCGTACCTGATCTACACCTCGGGCTCCACCGGCAAACCCAAAGGCGTGGTGGTGTCCCACGGTGAAATCGCCATGCATTGCCAGGCGGTGATCGAGCGGTTTGGCATGCGTGCGGATGACTGCGAACTGCACTTTTATTCGATCAACTTCGACGCCGCCACCGAGCGTTTGCTGGTGCCGCTGCTCAGTGGTGCGCAGGTGGTATTGCGCGCCCAGGGCCAGTGGGATGCTGAAGAAATCTGTGGGCTGATTCGTACCCACCGCATCAATATTCTCGGCTTCACTCCCAGCTACGGCAGCCAGTTGGCGCAGTGGCTGGCGACCCAGCAGCAGACGTTGCCGGTGCGCATGTGCATCACCGGTGGCGAAGCGCTGACCGGCGAACACCTGCAGCGCATTCGTGCGGCGTTCACGCCCGAGGTGTTTTTCAACGCCTACGGCCCTACTGAAACGGTGGTCATGCCGTTGGCCAGTCTCGCTCCGCAGCAGTTGGAGGAGGGCGCTGGCAGCGTGCCGATTGGCAGCATCATTGGTGAGCGCGTGGCTTACATTCTCGACGCCGACCTGGCGCTGGTGCCCCAAGGCGCCAGCGGCGAGTTGTATATCGGTGGCGCCGGGCTGGCCCAGGGTTATCACCGCCGTCCGGGGATGACGGCGGAGCGCTTTGTTGCCGACCCGTTTGCCGCCAATGGCGGGCGCCTCTACCGCACTGGCGACCTGGTGCGCCAACGCGCCGATGGCCTGGTGGAATACCTGGGGCGCATCGACCATCAGGTGAAGATTCGTGGTTTCCGCATCGAACTGGGCGAGATCGAAACGCGCCTGCTGGAACATGCCGCCGTGCGCGAAGCGGTGGTGCTGGCGCTGGATGCGCCGAGTGGCAAACAGCTGGTGGCGTACCTGGTCAGCGATGCCGAACACGCTGGATTGCGCGAAGCGCTGAAGGCGCACCTCAAGGCGCAACTGCCAGACTACATGCTGCCCGCGCATTTGATCGTGCTCGACAGCATGCCGCTGACCGCCAACGGCAAGCTCGACCGCCGGGCTCTGCCGCAACCCGACCCGGAGGCCAACCGCCAACACTACGTGGCGCCACGCACCGAGCTTGAAAGTACGCTGGCGGCGATCTGGTGCGCGGTGTTGAACGTGCAGCAAGTCGGCCTCGACGATAACTTCTTTGAACTGGGCGGCGACTCGATCCTGTCGATCCAGGTGGTCAGCCGCGCACGCCAGGCCGGGATTCATTTCAGCCCCCGCGACCTGTTCCAGCACCAGACCGTGCAAACCCTGGCCGCCGTCGCCACCCGCTCGGAGCAGGTCACGGCCGAGCAAGGGCTGCTGACCGGCCGCTCGGGCCTCACGCCGATCCAGCACTGGTTCTTCGACACCGATATTCCGACGCGTCAGCACTGGAACCAGGCGTTGGTGCTCAAGCCACTGCAACTGCTCGAACCCCATCGCCTGGAGCAAGCGCTGCTGGCGGTGTTGGAACACCACGATGCGTTGCGCCTGAGCTTTACCCAGCGCGACGCGCAATGGCACGCCGAACACTTGGCCGTACCGGAAGGCGGCGTGCTGATGCAGGCCCAGGTGCGTGATATGCAGCAGTGCACCGCGCTGTTCACCGACACCCAGCGCAGCCTCGATCTGGAACACGGGCCGCTGTTGCGTGCTTTGCTGGTGGACGGCCCGCAAGGCCAGCAGCGCTTGTTGATCGCGATCCATCACTTGGTGGTGGACGGCGTGTCATGGCGCGTGTTGCTGGAAGACCTGCAAAACGTCTATCGCCAACTCAGTGAAGGCCAGTCCGTCAGCCTGCCGGCCAAGACCAGCGCGCTACGGGATTGGGCTGCGCGTTTGCAGGCGTATGCCCATAGCGAATCCCTGCGCGAAGAATTGAGCGTGTGGCAAGCACAGTTGGCCGGCCCGACCGTGGCATTGCCGGTGCAGCGCCCACAAGGCGCACTGCGCAATCGCGATGCCGACACAGTCAGCGTGCGCCTGGATGCCGAGCATACCCGTCAGTTGCTGCAACAGGCGCCGAGCACCTATCGCACCCAGGTCAACGACCTGCTGCTGACCGCCCTGGCCCGCGTACTATGCCGCTGGAGCGGGCATGCCTCGGCGCTGATCCAGCTGGAAGGCCATGGCCGCGAAACCTTGTTCGATGATATCGACCTGACCCGCAGCGTTGGCTGGTTCACCAGTGCCTATCCGTTGCGCCTGACACCGCAGGCTGGGCAGGGCGACTCGATCAAGGCGATCAAGGAGCAACTGCGTGCCTTGCCGCACAAAGGCTTGGGCTATGGCGTGCTGCGTTATCTGGCCGATGACCTGTGCAAACAGAGCATGGCCGCACTGCCGAGCGCGCAGCTCACCTTCAACTACCTTGGGCAGTTCGACCAGAGTTTTGGCACCGACGCACTGTTCCATCCGCTGGAGGAGTCCGCCGGCCTCGCCCATGATCCGGACGCACCGTTGCCCAATGAGCTGAGCGTCGACTGCCAGGTGTACGGCGGTGAGCTGGTGCTGCGCTGGACCTTCAGCCGTGAGCGGCATGATCAACGGACCATTCGCGATCTGGCCGAGGCTTACCTGGCCGAGTTGCACAGCCTGATCGCCCATTGTCTACAGGACGATGCCGGCGGCCTCACACCGTCAGATTTCCCCCTGGCGCACCTGACCCAGGCGCAACTGGATGCCTTGCCGGTACCGCCCAGCGCCATCGAGGACGTCTACCCGCTGACCCCGATGCAGGAGGGCCTGCTGCTGCACACCCTGCTGGAACCGGGCACCGGCCTGTATTACATGCAGGACCGCTACCGCATCAACAGCGCCCTGGACCCCGAACGTTTCGCCCAGGCCTGGCAAGCGGTGATCGCCCGGCATGAAGCCTTGCGCGCCTCGTTCTGCTGGAACGTTGGCGAAGACATGCTGCAAGTGATCCACAAACCCGGCAGCGCGCCGATTGAGTACCTGGACTGGAGCGCCGTTCCCGAGGCCGAGCAGGAGCCGCGTCTGCAAGCGTTGCTCAAGGCCGAACGCGAAGCCGGCTTCGACCTGCTCAACCAGGCGCCATTCCACCTGCGCCTGATCCGTGTGGGCGAGGCACGCTACTGGTTCATGATGAGCAACCACCACATCCTCATCGATGCCTGGTGTCGTTCGCTGCTGATGAATGATTTCTTCGATATCTACATGGCCCTGGGCGAGGGCCGCGAGGCGCAACTGGCCCCGCCGCCGCGCTACCGCGACTACATTGCCTGGTTGCAACGCCAGAACCTCAATGAGGCGCGCCAGTGGTGGCAGCACAACCTGCAAGGTTTCGAGCGCACCACACCGATCCCGAGCGACCGCCCATTCTTGCGCGAACACGCCGGTGGCAGCGGCGGTATGGTGGTGGGCGACTGTTACACTCGCCTCGATGCCCGTGACGGTGCGCAACTGCGCGAACTGGCCCAGGCGCACCAGCTCACCGTCAATACCTTTGCCCAGGCGGCCTGGGCCTTGGTGCTGCGCCGTTTGAGCGGCGAGCGAGACGTACTGTTCGGCGTCACCGTGGCCGGGCGCCCGGTGGAAATGCCCGAGATGCAGCGCACCGTCGGCCTGTTTATCAACAGCATCGCGCTGCGGGTGAAGCTGCCCGAGGATGGCCAGCGTTGCAGCGTGCGCCAGTGGTTGAGCGGCTTGCTCGACAGCAATATGCAACTGCGCGAGTACGAATACCTGCCGCTGGTGACCATCCAGGAGCACAGCGAATTGCCCAAGGGCCAGCCGCTGTTCGACAGCCTGTTTGTGTTTGAGAACGCGCCGGTAGAAGTCTCGGTGCTGGACCGTGCGCAAAGCCTGAACGCCACCTCGGATTCCGGCCGCACCCACACCAACTTCCCGCTCACCGCCGTGTGCTATCCAGGCGATGACCTTGGCTTGCACCTGTCCTACGACCAGCGCTACTTCGATGAAAGCACCGTGCAAGGCATGCTTGGCGAGTTCAAGCGCTTGCTGTTGGCGCTGGTGCAGGGCTTCCATGGCGACATGGCCGAGCTGCCGCTGATTGGTGAGCAGGAGCATGAATTCTTGGTGGAAGGCTGCAACCAGAGCGAGCACCGCTATCCGCTGGAACGCAGCTACGTTCAGTTGTTCGAAGAACAGGTGGCGCAGCATCCGCAGCGTATTGCCGCCAGTTGCCTCGACCAGCAATGGAGCTACGACGAGCTGAACCGCCGCAGTAACGGCCTGGGCCATGCGCTGATTGCGGCGGGTGTCGGCCTGGATCAACCGGTGGCGCTGCTGGCTGAACGTAACCTCGACCTGCTGGGCATGATCATCGGCAGCTTCAAGGCCGGTGCCGGCTACCTGCCGCTGGACCCGGGGCTGCCGAGCCAGCGCCTGAGCCGCATCATCGACCTGAGCCGCACGCCGTTGCTGGTGTGTACCGAGGCGTGCCGCGAGCAGGCCATCGAATTGCTCGAAGGGGTTGAGTGCCAGTTGCTGGTGTGGGAGGAAGTGCCCGCTCGTGGTGAGAACCCAGGTGTCTACAGCGGCCCGGACAACCTCGCCTACGTGATCTACACCTCAGGTTCTACCGGCCTGCCCAAGGGCGTGATGGTCGAACAGCGTGGGATGCTCAATAACCAGTTGAGCAAGGTGCCGTACCTGCAACTGAGCGAGACGGATGTGATCGCCCAGACCGCTTCGCAAAGTTTCGATATTTCCGTCTGGCAGTTCCTCGCCGCGCCGTTGTTTGGGGCGCGTGTGGATATTGTGCCGAACACTATTGCCCATGATCCGCAAGGCTTGCTGGAGCACGTTCAGGCACAGGGCATCAGCGTGCTGGAGAGTGTGCCGTCGCTGATCCAGGGCATGTTGGCCCAGGACCGCATCAGCCTCGACGGCCTGCGCTGGATGTTGCCTACCGGTGAAGCGATGCCACCGGAGTTGGCACACCAATGGCTGCTGCGCTATCCGCAGATTGGCCTGGTCAATGCCTACGGCCCGGCGGAATGTTCGGATGATGTGGCGTTCTTCCGCGTCGACCTGGCCTCGACCCGTGGCACTTATCTGCCGATTGGTACGCCAACCGACAACAACCGTTTGTACCTGCTTGATGGTGCCTTGGAGTTGGTACCCCAGGGCGCGGTCGGTGAGCTGTGCGTCGCTGGCATTGGGGTCGGTCGTGGCTACGTCAGCGATCCGCTGCGCACCGCCCCGGTGTTTGTGCCGAACCCATTCGGCGCACCAGGCGAGCGTCTCTACCGCACCGGCGACCTGGCGCGGCGACGCAGTGACGGCGTGTTGGAGTACGTCGGGCGTATCGACCATCAGGTGAAAATTCGCGGCTATCGCATCGAACTGGGTGAAATCGAAGCGCGCCTGCACGAACAACCGGAGGTACGCGACGCGGCGGTTGGCGTGCAGGAAGGCGTCAACGGCAAGCATCTAGTGGGTTACCTGGTAGCCGCCGACGCAACGCTCAACCCGAGCGAGCGCCTGGACCGCATCAAGCAACGCCTGCGTGCCGAACTGCCGGAATACATGGTGCCGCTGCACTGGCTATGGCTCGAGCGCCTGCCGCTCAACGCCAACGGCAAACTCGACCGCAAGGCCCTGCCAGCCTTGGAGATCGGCCAACTGCACAGCCAGGACTACCTGGCGCCGCGCAATGAACTGGAAACCACCTTGGCCGGAATTTGGGCCGAGGTACTGAAAGCCGACAGGGTAGGTGTGCAGGACAACTTCTTCGAACTGGGCGGGCACTCGTTGCTGGCTACGCAGATCGCCTCGCGGGTGCAAAAGACGTTGCAGCGCGACGTGCCGCTGCGGGCGATGTTCGAGTGCAGCACGGTGGCGGAGTTGGCCGAGTATATCGATGGGTTGGCGGCCAATGAGATCAGTGCGGAGAAGGTGGATCGGTTGAGTGATTTGATGGCGGAGTTGGAGGGGCTTTAAGGCGCAATGGCGCTGCCCGTTGGTCGGGTAGCGCCGTTTTTCTAGCGAGAACTGTCAATTTTGACAGTAGGAAAAGCTGCTTTTTTACGCTGTGATGGGTGATGTCGGTTAGGCGAACGCCTGGGGTTCGACATTCCCTGTTTGTTGAAAAGGAGCTTTTACCATGCCCAAGTCATTGCCGGATGCCCTTGATCTACCCATACCCAAGCTGGTTGAGGCCGACGAAGATGGAGAGGTCAAAGACCCCAGGGTACTGCTGAACGGAGGCACCGTCAGGGTCTGCTACGACGACATGCAGCCAACAGACCGTATCACCCTGAACTGGCCCCTGGCGGGCAGCTCTTATCCACCGATCGAGCCTCAGGATGGCGGTGGCGACGGTTGCATCAACTTTTATATCCCAGCCCAATACATAGCACTGCGGCTGGACAACTTTGCCAGGTTTACCTACACCGTCACTCGAGACGGTGAGGAGGATCAAACCTCATTGGAAGGTGAGGTAAGAATCAGCCTGCCCTACCTGCCTCAGGTGCAAGTACTCAAAACTATCAACGACGAGCTGGATCTTTCTTTGTTTTGCTGTAAAGACCCGGTTATTTGCATTCCGGCTTGGGATTTTGCCAGCACGATCCAAACGATCAACTGCTATATAAGCGGGATTCGTCCTAATGGTACCAAATTCGGTTTCTACCAATACCAGCATGAGCCGGTTACCGAGGAGGACGTACGCGATGGATGGAAACGAGTCTTGCCTCAGTCCGTGCTCCGGCAGTTCAAGCATGACAGTGAGCTGTATATTTTTTGCACTGTTCGCTTCAGTGCGGTTACACCCTACAGGGGCTTCCCAGGGAGGACCTATACGTTGCTCACCGAGCCTCATCTGGACCTGTCGCCGCCCAAGCTGGAGGAAGCGGTGCAGACCGAGTTCGGCTGGGTCCTCAACCCCGTAAACGCGGTTAACGGTGCGCATCTCGTTGTGGCGAAAGGGAGCCTGTGCAGCGACGATACGGTGTGCCCGACGCTCTCCGGCACGCCGGGGCCAGGTTCGCCGCCACTGGAGTGCCGCTCAGTAGGCGAAGGTGGAACCCGTCTTGTGTTTTCAGTACCGCCCTCGGCGATCCGCGCCAACTTTGAGCAAGATATCAAGTTGGCCTACAGCGTCACGCGCTGCGATGGCAGCCGATGGCCATCCCCCGAGCGGACGGTCAAAGTACTTGGCATCAGTGGTTTGCTTAGGCCAAAAATCGCGCAGGTCACTGGCACAGTGCTGGACCTCAATACCTTTAACGATGACGCAACAGGTGAGGTGCCCATTTGGAGTTACGCCCAGAAGGACGATTGCTGCTGGATGTGGATCATTGGCGTATCGGAAGACGGTCGCGCCTGCCGAATCGATGTGCTGGAGGGTGAGCCGCTGACGCCCGCCTGGTTGCAGGGTTGCGTCGAGGCGCCGATCTCCCGTGCAGCTCTGCAAAAACTGGCGGATTGCAGCGAGTTTGAATTGCATTTCGCGGCAAACTTTAATGGCGCATGCGAGCTGGAGACCGCCGTCGAATTCCCTGTACGGTACTACACCATCGAGCAGGAGGCGTTGGTACTTCCATGCCCGACAGTATGTGAAGCGTTAGGTGATCAACTGACGATCTGGAACGGCCGCAACGGCGTGAAGGTTCGGGTGAAGTATGAGGGGATCAGCCGTCACCATATGATCCAGGCGAAGTGGATCAAGGCGGACGGCACGAGCCTGCCGTTGGAATCAAAACCGGGCAACAGTGATCCGGGCTATGTTGATTTTGCGATCCCGCGTGAAGCGGTGATTCAGGGCGCAGGTAAAACCATCCTGATCAATTACATAGTGACCAGTACTTGTAAGTTGGCGCCGTCGAAGACGCTTGAGCTAAAGATCAGTGTGCCGACCCGGTTGCCGACCCCCGTAGTGCGTCAGGCGACGCCACCCGCCACTCAAGACGGCATTCTGGATTTACGCACTTTTACCGGGGACGCCGACATTGACGTCGAGAAATGGTGGTTTATTCTCCTGAAGCAAATAGGCTGGATGCGTGGGGGCGGGGTCCTGCAAAACGGCAATCCTTACTCGTTTGATGTGTATCTGACGAAACCCGTAACGGACGTCGATGAGGGGATGATGGATATCGTGCTGCGATCCCACCTGGCCGTCTTGAAGAGTGGCTCTCACTTGACCTTCATCTTCAACGCCACACCAGACGGCAGTACGAATGAAAGTAACGCGATTACCTTCCCATCGTTGCGGCTTATCTTTCTCGCCGGCTACTACGATTTCACGACGTTTGACGGTGGCAATCGCAACGGCTGGTTGGATGGTGCGGCGTCCCAAGGCGAAAACAGATACACCACGGTATTTAGTAAATCGTGCATCGTAAACGGCACCGCCAGCTCAGGCACGGCGGGCATCATTTTATATAAAGACGTTACTGGGCTTGAGGTGGGGCGTAGCTATCGTTTCAGCATGCTCGGCTGTACCTATAATGGGGCTGCCCCGTTACCACAGTTGTCGCTGCGGACTAATGCCGGTGCCGTTACCGCAGTAACAACATTCACGGCCATGGCATGGAGAAAAATAGAGGGGACTTTCGTAGCGTCCAGTTCATCCATGCAACTGCAAGTTGTGTCTCATCTCGCTTCGGGGGCAAGCGGTAACGACTTTGCGATGACGGACCTCTTGGTGGAGGATTTATAAGTCGTGATAAAAACCTGATTGCAAACGCTCCCGTCATTGGCGGGAGCGTTTTGCGTCTACTTACTGCCCAAAATCTTCACCAACTTCTCCGGCGAAGGCGCCCCTTGCTGCTGCTGCAACCCACCCTTGTCATCCAGATAGAAAATCGCCGGCGTCGCCGACAACTCCAGCTCATCCATCAACTTCATATTGGCATCGAGCTTGGCCTCGACATCGGCCGGGATCTTTTCCAGGGCCTTGAGCTTGCTGCCCTTGCCGGCGGCTTCGTGTTCCTGCAGGGCTTTTTGCGGGTCTTTGGCGGCGAGCAGGGCGGCGGATTTACCTGGGCTGTCTTCGCGGATGATGCCGACCATGATGTGGCGCAACTGCACCTTGCCGGCCTTGACCCATGGGCGCGCCTGTTCCCAGAACATGTTGCAGTACGGGCAGTTGGGGTCGCTGAACAGGTAAACGGTGCGCGGGGCGTTTTTATCGCCGTCCTGGATCCAGCTGCTTTTTTCCATCTTGGCCCAGACTTCCTTGGCCATTGGCGCGTACACCAGCTTTTCCAGGGGCGCGGTGCTCAGGTCATTGCCCTGGGCGTCGTACAGGTTGCCGGCGATCACGTGCTTGCCGTCGGCGGTCAGGTACAGCGCCATGCCTCGGTTCTGGTACTGCGCGGCGTAGCCGGTGAGGCCGCTGGGGGCGTCGAATGTGCCGATGATCTTGGCGCCCTTGGCTTCGATCTGCTTGATCGGCGCCGGCCAGTCTTCGGCGTGTGCCAGGGTGGCAGCGAGCGTCAAAGGCAGCAGGGTCAGCAAGTGGCGGAGGCGAGGCATGTCGGTTTCCTTGTTGTGGCGTTGTCGAAGGGTTCCATGGCGCGGGCCAGGCTGGCGTCGGATAGTTCGCCCAGGTGGCTGTTGATCAGGCGCCCATCGGCTTGGTAGAACAGCGTGGTCGGCAGCGCCATGGAACCCACGGCCTGGCCGAGGCGGCCGCTGGCGTCGAACAGCACGTTATCGAGATTCAGGCCCTGGGTGGCCAGGTAGGTGCTGACGCTTTGCATGCTTTCGGCCTGGTTGACGAACAGGAAGGTCACGTCGGGGCGCAGGCGCTGGGCGCTTTCCAGCACCGGCATTTCGCGACGGCACGGCGGGCACCATGTAGCCCACAGGTTGATCACCAGCGGCCCGCCCTGGTAGTCCGCCAGTTGCACCACCTCGCCATTGGCATTGCGCAAGGTGATGTCCGGCAGGCGGGTGCCTTTTTCGTAAACGCTGAGGGACAGGCTGGCCATGCCCCAGAACACCAGGCCGGTGATCACCCCGGCGCAGAGCGGCTTGCGCAAGGCCGGGCGACGCCAGCCATACGCCAGCGCACCGAGCACCAGCGCGATAATCCCGGGCCACGCAAGAAAGCCACCGTCGCGCAAGTCGACCATCTCGACCCAGTCGTTGCTGTAATAACTCCAGTACATCAACACAAAGCTGACACGGGCGGCGAGCATGCCCAGCAGGAACAGGCTGAACAGCACCGACTCAGGGTTCTCACCGCCGCGCTTGGCTACGCGCCAGCCCACCAGGGTGGCGAGAATCAGCGCGCTGATCAGCAGCAGATGATTCAGGGCAATGGCGAAGGTGCCGATGGTGAAGGTCAGCATCAGAGCGCGTTCCGTGTCTGGGTCCAGCGTTGCAGGAAGGCAGCCGCATCCACTTCGCCGGTGATGCGTTGGGCGCGGCGTTCGTCACCGTCCGGGCCGATCCACACGAAACTCGGCGGCCCCGGCACTTTGTAACGGCCCAGCAGCTCGCGGCTGGCGGCGTTGTCGGCGGTGACGTCGAGGCGCACCAGGCGTACGTCTTTGAGTGCGTCCATCACTTCGGGTTTGCCGAAGACCTGTTTCTCCATGATCTTGCACGACACGCACCAGTCGGCGTAGTAGTCCACCAGTACCCATTGGCCCTGCGCCTTGGCGCTGTCGAGTTGGCTTTGCAGCGCGGCCGGGTCATTGATGGTCATGAACGCATCATGGGCGCTCGGTGTACTGGCGGCCCGCGAGCCGCTGTAGACCTTCAACGGTTGCCACAGCTCATCGCTGCCACCCGCTGCACCCACCACCAGCACCGCGCCCCACAGGCCCAATACCAGGGAGCCGGCGCCGAAGACCTTGGCCGCCAGGCCGAACTCACGGGCCAGCGTCCAGCCGCAGTAGGCCATCACCAGCGCCAGGGCGCCCCACAAGCCGATCCACAGGCTGTCGTCGACCACGGGGCGAATCATCAGCACGGCGGTACCCAGGAACAGGAAGCCGAAGATGCCCTTGAGCACATTCATCCAGGTGCCCGGCTTGGGCAGGAAGCGGTTGCCCACAGTGACCAGCAACAACAGCGGAATACCGATACCGATACCCATGGCGAACAGGATCAGGCCACCGTGCAACGCATTGCCGCTCTGGGCGATATACAGCAGGGCGCCGGCCAGGGGCGCAGTCATGCACGGGCCCACCAGCAGGCCGGACAGCGCGCCGAGTACCCCAGCACCCACCAGGCTGCCGCCGCTTTGCTGACGGCTGACGTTATCGAGACGGTCACGCAGGAAGGCGGGCAGTTGCAGTTCAAAGACGCCGAACATCGGCAGGGCGAGCACCACAAACAAGGCGGCAAAACTACCCAGGATCCATGGGGTTTGCAGCAGTGCGGCGAGGTTGGCGCCGAGCAATGCGGCCACCACACCCAGGGCCGCATACACCAGCGCCATGCACACCACGTAGCTGCCGGCCAGGGCAAAGCCACGACGCGGGCTGGCGCCACTGCCGACTACCAGGCCGGCGAGAATCGGCAGCATCGGCAACGAGCAGGGTGCAAACGCTAATAGCAGGCCCAGGCCAAAGAACACCAGCAGGCTCCAGCCCAGGCTGCGCTGTTGCAGGCCGCTGGCCAGGCTTTGGTCCTGGGCCTGCGCGGTAGCGGCTACAGCCGGGTTGCCGCCCAGGTCTACGGTAATCGACTGTGGCGGATAGCACAGGCCTGCATCGGCACAGCCCTGCCAGCCCAGCTTGACCTGGCCAGTGGCGCCGGCGGGGATCTTCACCTCCAGGCCCTGGCGGTACACTTGCTGCTCGCCGAAGAACTCATCGCTATGGGCTTCACCCTGAGGCAGCACCGGCTGTTCGGCGAGACCGTCGAACTTCATGCGTTGCTGGTACAGGTAGTAACCGTCGGCAATCTGCCAATACAGTTGTGTCTCGCCACTTTCAAGACGTTCAGAGGTAAAGGTGAAGGCTTTGCCCACCGGGAGAAAGTCGGGTTTGGTTTCGAAGGGACTGCCCGGCGCTGCCTGGGCGAATCCTGCGAACAACACCAGCAGAAAGGTCAATAGATGCCGCATGGTCAAGCCTTAGTTCGATGCAAGTGAGGCACACAATGTGTGGCGTTGATTAACCGATGATTAACCGGGGCTATTCTAAAGTGTAGGGATTGTCCGAGCTTGCTTCTTTTCGCGGCATAATCGGCGCTTAATCCGCTGCACTTTTAATCCTCCCATCTTTCATGAAGGGTTCACCATGCACGTACTGGTCTGTGAAGACGACGAACTGATCGCCAGCGGCGTCGTGGCCGGCCTTACTGCCCAGGGCTTCACGGTGGAGCGCGTGGCCACAGCCTCGGCAGCGCGGGCGATGCTCAAGGCAGCGGCCTTCGACATCATGGTGCTCGACCTCGGCCTGCCCGACGAAGACGGCCTCAAGCTGCTGCAACAACAGCGCAGCCAGGGGTTGGAGATCCCGGTGCTGATCCTCACTGCGCGGGACTCGGTGACCAACCGTGTCGATGGCCTGCAAGCCGGCGCCGATGACTACCTGCTCAAGCCCTTCGACCTGCGTGAACTCGCGGCTCGCCTGCAAACCCTGTTGCGCCGGGTGGCAGGGCGTAGCGTCAACCTGATCGAACATGGTCGCCTGGCCTACGACCCCAGCAGCCGCGAGACTTTCCTGGGTGGCCAACCGGTGGACCTGTCCCGTCGCGAACAGGCGCTGTTGCAGGCGTTGCTGCATAACAAGGGCCGCGTGCTGTCCAGCGAACAGCTCAAGGACAGCGTCTACGGCTTCAATGACGAGCTCGAAAGCAATGCGCTCAACGTGCATATCCACCACCTGCGGCGCAAATTGGGCAACGGTATCGTCGAAACCGTCCGGGGCCTGGGCTATCGCCTGGGCCCGGCGGATGCTGGAGAGAACACCCAGTGATGAGCTTGCGCCTGCGCCTGACGTTCAAGCTGGGCGCCGCCTTTGTGCTTATCTGGGTGCTGGCGGCAGCCTGGATGCTCAACGATTTGCGCAACCAGATGATGTTTTCCCTCGACCAGCGCCTGGTGGCCTCGGCGCGCATGGTGGCGGGGCTGACCGAGCAGATGCCGGGTTTGGCCAGTGTCAGCGCCGGTACGCATTTGCGCGCCGAACAACTGAATGTGCCGGGTGGCATGGCTTGCCAGGTCAGCTCTCTACGCGGTGAGATCCTGGCGCGCAGCCACACCACGCCCGAGGAGGGGCTGGAGTCGCGCAAGAGTGGGTTTCGTGACCAGGTCATCGATGGTGTGGGCTGGCGCAGTTTCACGTTGTCCCGTGGTGACTTGCTGATTACCACCGCCGACCGCCAGGTGGAGCGCGAAGCTCTCAACCTGTCGATACTGCTGGCTGCCTCGGTGCCGGTCGGCGTGGCCTTGCTGGGGTGCCTGTGCCTGCTGTGGTTGGGTATCGGCCAGAGCCTGGTGCCGCTCAATCGCATGCGTGACGCCTTGATGCGCCGCAGTGCCGATTCCCTTGAGCCCCTACAGATTCACCCGTTGCCCAGCGAGCTCAAGCCGCTGCTCGACACCCAGAACCAATTGCTGCAACGCATTGCCAAGACCATCGAGCGCGAACGCCGCCTTACCGGAGACGCCGCTCATGAGCTACGCAGCCCATTGACGGCCATCAAGACTCACCTGCAAGTGGCACGCATGACCGAGGGCGCGGCCCGCGACCAGTCCCTGGCCCACGCGGAGGAAGGCGCTGACCGTCTGCATCGCACCTTGGAGCAACTGTTGCTGCTGGCGCGGGTGGAGGGCAGCCTGTCGTTTGACGATGGCGTGCAGTCCAGTGCCGAGGAAGTGGCACGGCTGGCGATCCAGGACGCCAACGCCGGTGACAATCGTCGGATCGACCTGATCTTGACGAACGATCTTTCCGACCGCCCGTTGGAAATGCCCGTGGGCCTGGCCGTCGCCGCCTTGCGCAACCTGCTGGACAATGCCTTGCGCCATACCCCGGCCGATACCCGGGTGGAACTGAGCGTGTCCAGCAACGCTCAACACGTGGTTTTCCGCGTGCGTGACCATGGCAAGCAGATCTCCAGCGAAGACCTGCAATACCTCACCCAGCGTTTCTGGCGCAATGGCAACAGCGAAGGCTGTGGCCTGGGCCTGGCCATCGTCCAGGCGATTGTGCAGCGCTGCTCCTGCTCGTTGACATTCGACAGCCAGCCGGACGGCTTGCGGGTTGACCTGGGTATGCCGCTGCGTCGCTGAACCTTCTTTTCACGTGCCAAATAATTACCGCCCGCCTGAAATTCAACCCTTCAGGATGGCGGTAATTTTTTGCGCTTGAACGGGCCGAATGAGTCGGCCTGAATTGAAAAGGACGGTTCTTATGTTGGTTATCGATACCAGTTTCCCTGCCAAGGATTTCAACGACCGCGACGGCGAATCCGTGCGGCAGATCATCCTGCACTACACGGCGGCGCCCTTTGCTTCATCCCTGGGCACCCTGACTCAAGATGGCGTCAGCGCCCACTACCTGCTGCCCGATCCCGATGAACCCAGCTACCGCGCTGCGGGTTATGAAGAGTTACGCGTGTTTCGCCTGGTGGACGAAGGCAAGCGCGCCTGGCATGCGGGGGTGAGCTATTGGGGCGGGAGGGGCAATCTTAACGGCCGATCGATTGGCATTGAGGTCGTTAACCTGGCGCGGGATGACGCGGGTGCATTTACCTTTCCTCAGTACCCTGAAGAGCAGATTGACGTGTTGGTTGCGTTGGTTCGCGACATTCTCGGGCGTTATCCGCAGATTGGGCCGACCGACATTCTCGGGCATTCAGACGTGGCCTATTGGCGCAAGAGCGATCCCGGGCCTCGGTTGCCCTGGCATTTTCTGCATGAAGCCGGAGTAGGCGCCTGGTTTGATGAGCCGACCCGGGCGATGTACCAGCGTCGCTTTTGTGTCGGCTTGCCGCCAGAGGTCGAGGTGGAGCGGGCGTTTCAGCGCTACGGATATAAGCCGGCGCAGAACCGGCAGGCATTTGAGCGGCGAACCCGGGCGTTTCAGATGCACTTTCGGCCGAGGGATTATTGTGGATTCCTGGATGCAGAGACTTGCGCGATCTTGTATGCGCTTAACGAAAAATACCGCGGAATTTGACTCGAGCGCTGTTCAAATGTGGGAGGGGGCTTGCTCCCGATGGCGGCCTCAGGACCGACCAGGATGTTGGATCAGGCCGAGTACATATCCGTTGCTGCGGTAACGGCCGCTTATGGTTTCGCTCTTACAGCGACTCACTTTTGGAAAGGCCCCAAAGTAAGCAAAAGGCCTTCGCCGGTATGACTCACCCACATGGGTTACAAATCAGTTCACGCACATAGGTAACAGTTTTTAACTGGCAGGGTCGATTTCGCGAGGATCTGACCATGCCCTGGAAAGAGCTGAAACCTATGGACCT
>NZ_JAEKDA010000030.1:0-45085 GCF_016405635.1 Pseudomonas sp. MF6755 | reverse complement strand
GCCACCTCATGAACGCTACTTGCAGACAGACACTCTTCAATCAGTGATTGCTTGAGCGCTAGGTTGTATTTCGTCATGGAACACCCTCCCGAGGGGTCAGGTGTCCAACATTCGGGGGGCAGTTCACTAGAAGGCCTCTTTTTTATTGCCGGTCAATCAGTCCGGCTTACCATCCACGACACCTGCGGTGTTATCCAGCAGGCTCTTGGTAGCGGTTTGCAAGAACGACTCGAGTTTTTGCTTGAGTGCAGCCTCGTCCGGCGATTCCGGGATCACCTTGCCAGTCGGCTCGGCGCCCAGGGTGTATTCCCACAACTTGGGTGGCATTTCTTTTGGCAATACCAGCACGCGGTCACCGGTAAGCAAGGCCACGGTCTGGTCGCTGCCTGACGGCTTGATCACGCCGAAGCCCTTGTCGCCTTCCGGCAGGTTCAGCAGGTCACGGCCCCAGCACTGGTGCAGGGTGTCGCCGCCAAGGCGGCCCATGATGGTCGGCACGATGTCGATCTGAGTGCCCACGGTGTGGTCACGCTCGCCGAACTTCTCCTGCATGCCCGGTGCAATCAACAGCATCGGCACGTTGAAGCGGCCCAGGTCCATCTCGGTGATCTGCTGCTCGTTACCGAAGCCGTGGTCGCCTACGACCACAAACAGGGTTTCCTTGAAGTACGGCTCTTTACGGGCCTTTTCAAAGAACTGGCCCAAGGCCCAGTCGGAGTAACGCATCGCCGTCAAATGCTCGTTGAGGCTGCCACGGTCGGTGACTTTCTCAACCGGCAATGGCGTCGGCAAAGCGTATGGCGTGTGGTTGGACAGGGTTTGCAGCAGCGCGTAGAACGGCTTGCCGCCTTCACGGGCCTTTAATTCTTCCAGGCCACGGTTGAACATGTCCTGGTCGGATACGCCCCACGTCGGGTCGGAGAATACCGGGTCGACGAAGTCATTGCGGCCGATGAAGTTGGTCATGCCCTGGTTGCTGAAGAAGCCCGACTGGTTGTCCCAGGCGAAATCGCCGTTGTAGACATACACATCGTCGAAATCACGGGCGCTGAGCAACTGCGGCAAGCCCGACAGTTTGTGGCTGCCTTCCGGGGTCTGCATCAGGTATTCGAAACCCGGCAGGTTCGGGAAGCAAGCCATGGTGGCGAACATACCCTGGTGGGTGTGGGTGCCGTTGGAGAAGAAGCGGTCGAACAGCAAGCCTTCCTTGGTCAGCTTGTCGAAGTACGGCGTGATATTGCCCGGACGCCCCAATGCGCCCACCGAATGGCCGGCGAAGCTTTCCATCAGGATCACCACGACGTTCTTGATCGGCAGGGTTTTCTCGGCCGGTGGCGTGAAGTCACGGCGCACGGCAGCAGTGTCGGTATCCACCAGCTTCTCTTGCGGCAACACCAGCATGTCGCGCACGGTCTGGGTGGCCAGCGGCTGCTCCAGGGTGGCTTTCCAGATGTTGGCACGGTCTTCACCGAACCGCGCCTTGGCCGCAGCGATCAGCGACAGGGTGCCATTGAGGCCCAACTGGTTGGCGAAGTTGGAATCGGTGGTGTACACATCACCCCAACGCAGCGGCGGCCCCTGGCGCAGGGTGCCACGGATGGCGACCACAGCGACCAGCAGGCAGACCACGAACACGGCGATGCGGCTGTACCACGGTGCCACCTGGCGCGTACTGATAGTGCCGCCACTGAACGGGCCGCGTGGGCGCGTTGCCCGGTCTGCCCCTTTGAAGGCCATGCTCAGGATCAGCGTACCCACGGCCCAGGCCAGCAGGTAGCGCACGACCGGGAAACCGTACCAGAGCATGCTCATCACGG
This sequence comes from Pseudomonas sp. MF6755, assembly GCF_016405635.1. Classification (NCBI taxonomy): domain Bacteria; kingdom Pseudomonadati; phylum Pseudomonadota; class Gammaproteobacteria; order Pseudomonadales; family Pseudomonadaceae; genus Pseudomonas; species Pseudomonas sp. MF6755. The sequence goes on along the minus strand of NZ_JAEKDA010000030.1, from coordinate 43,268 downwards.
TTTTCGGGTCTTCCTTCACATACTGGAAGACCAGGCCGTTGAGGCGCTGGTGGAACTCACGGTAGAAGTCCATCTCCATCAAGCCCAGGAACAAGGCGATGCTCGACGCAACGGTCAGCCACACACGGAAGAAGCCACGTGCCGCCATGGCCCGCACACTGAACAACGCCAGCAGCAGCGGGATCAGCAGGTACATCACCAGGCGAATGTCCAGGCGCAGGCCGTTGGCGAACGCTTCCAGGAACGTCGAGGCGGGCGTATCCAGGATCATCTCGCGGTTGTAGACCAGCAACGCCAGGCGTAGCAGGGAGAACATCACCATCATGACCAATGCGCAAAGCAGCGTGTAAGCCAGATGGGATTTGACGGTCGGTTGCAGCAGGCGATTTGAAGCTCGCTGCTGATTCAGGGCGTCCGGGTTTGCCATGTCGTTTTAGGACCCATTGGAAGTTTAAGTTGCGAAATAATGCAGTGGCGTCCGTCCCTCGCCCAGGCTGGCTGGGGTAGGCGGTTAACGCGGTGGCACAAATGGTGCCCGATCAAGGCCGGCAAGGCTATTAATTACTGAACGTGCGCCACGATCCTGCTTTTAAAAGCGTTGGAGTTAGAGCCTTGGCAGGGAGATAAAGCCGGCGAATTGTCTTGGATAAGATGTGAAAATTCTGTGCACCGAATACTTTCGACACATAAAACTAATTGATGCAGTGAAAAGCAATGTGGGAGCGGGCTTGCTCGCGAATGCGGTGTGTCAGTCAAAACATCTGATACTGATACACCGCTTTCGCGAGCAAGCCCGCTCCCACACTAACTGTGCTCACTCCAAAGAAAGTGAGGTGCTTAGATCCGCACGTTACCGCGTGGCCCGGCAATCGCCCAGATGATCAGGCCCAGTACTGGCAACAGCAGGATCAGCAGGATCCATAGCACTTTGGCGCCCGTGCTCGCGCCGCTTTTGAACACGTTGATGATCGCCCAGATATCCAGCGCGAGGATGATCAGGCCAATCAGGCCATTAAAAGTGGAACCCATGGTGTCGCTCCTAAGTGAGGGCATGCACTTGTAGGATAGCCAGCCTTGGCGGGGGTTCCGTTTTATTTCAGACGTGCACAGCGATCTTCAACGCTTCCAGCGACGGCTCGGCCTTGATACCCACTTCGGCGCACAGTTCCAGCACTCGTGGCAGGTCGTTGCCAAACACCAACACCGCCTGGATCTCGTCGTCCAACAACTGGCTGAAGTTCATCAACACATAGCCGCCGTCTTCCGGGCTCAAGGCGCTCATCTGGATCTGGATGCGGTTCAGCGCGGTCAGGTCTTCGGCCTTGGCCAGTTGCTTGGGCTTGAGGTTGAACGCCACACCCGGGCCGAACGACGCGACGATCTGGGCAAACAGGTCGACATAGGTATCGGCCTGGAACAACACCGTGTCCGGCAGGCTACCGACCACCACCCACTCTCCCAGTGAGATAGGGAAGGTGTCGTCATAGTTGATATCCGGATTGGCCGCCAGAAACGCCAGCGGGTCCGCATAGGCCTGGGCCGCTTCGTCGGCGATACGCGCGACCTCGTCGTCGCTCATGACGCCGGCGCTGATTTTGCTGAGGAGTTCGACGAGGGCGGTTTTCATGAGGTGGTCCTGTGGCGGGCGGGTTTTAAAGGGCGCGTAGCCTACACCAGTTTCTGCAACTGCGCCGCCGTATCCACCGCGCCCATGGTGTGTGCCGCTGCCAGCGCCGTCGCACCCTGTGCATCGGTGGCCTTGGGATTCGCGCCCTTGCTGATCAGGTAGTCAACCATTTCAACGCGGTTGAACATCGCCGCCATCATCAACGCCGTGCGCCCATCCGACGATGCGGCCTCAACCGGCGTCCCCCCTTCGATCAGCGCCTTGACCACCGGCAGGTTGCCTTTGAACGCCGCCCCGGCAATCGGCAACTGGTTCTTGTCGTTGGCGATCAAGGGGTCGGCCTTGAATTCCAGCAGCACCTTTACCGCCTCGGCGTGGCCATGGTAGGCCGCGAGCATCAACAAGGTGTCGCCATTGTGATTACGAAAGTTGGCCGGCAAGCCCTTGGCCAAGAGCGCCGCGAGCATGGCGGCGTCGCCTTTGCGGGCCACGTCGAAGACCTGCTCGGCGAATTCGGCAGCTTCGTCTTCGGTCATTTGTTTAGGCTGATCTGACATGGGGGCTCCTTCCTGATGCGACTTATGTAACTGGATAAGGCGCCCAGTGTCGCGATGGAGTTCCCCAGTGTCATGGCTTTTTTGTCAAAAGCCGCCATAGCCAGAATCAATAACGGAACTGCCCGCCCTGGATCTGCGCCAACAATTGCCCGGTGACCGGCACGTAGCTGTCCGAACCCGGCAACCAGGCGTAGACCGGATCATTGCCGGCCTTGTCCGGGTCGAATGCCTCCTCTTTGAGTTTCACTTTCTGGTATTTGAAGGTGCCGGTGGTTTCCATCTTCACCTTGATCCGCAGGAACAGCGGCACCGCATAATGCGGCAACTGGCCATGAGCGAATTGCAGCAACTCGCGCATATCCAGGGCGGCCAGGGATTCGCTGGGAGTGATGGCGACCATGCCTGCGCGGCCGTTAGTGTTTTCAATCTCGACGCCATATGCCACCACTTCGGCAATCTGCGGGTGTTGCAGCAGGACGTTTTCCACTTCGGTGGTCGAGACGTTTTCGCCCTTCCAACGATAGGTATCGCCCAGGCGATCGACAAATTGCGCATGACCAAAACCGATACTGCGCACCAGGTCGCCGGTATTGAAGTAGCGGTCACCCTTTTTGAACACGTCCGTCAGCACAACCTTGCGATTCTTTTCCGGGTCGGTATAGCCGTCGAAAGGCGACTTTTCATCAATGCGCGCCAACAACAGGCCCTGCCCGCCGGTGGGCACCTTGAGCATGAACCCATTGCTGGCGCGCAGCGGCTCACCCGTGTCGTGGGCGTAATCCACCAGCGCCCAGTGCTGCAGGCAAAAGCCGATGGTGTTGTCGAAATTCAGCACGTTGGTAAAGCCGATATTGCCGTCGCTGGCGGCATACAGTTCGCAGATATGCTCGACGCCATAGCGCTGCTTGAATTGTGCCCACACACCGGGGCGCAAGCCGTTACCGACCATCTTGGTCACGCGATTATCGCGATCCTGTGCGCTGGGCGGCTGATCAAGCAGGTAGCGGCACAACTCACCGACATAGCCAAGGGTGGTCGCGTTGAACTTGCGCGCATCGTCCCAGAACTGGCTGGCGCTGAATTTGCGCCGAATGGCGAAGCCGGAAGCACCGATAATGGCCGAGCCCCAGCACACACACAGGCCGGTGGCGTGGTACAGCGGCAAGGTGCAATAGAGGACGTCCTGCGGCCCCATGTCCAGGGCGATGCTGCCGAAGCTCACGGCGGTCTTGGTCCAGCGCCCGTGCTTCATGATGCCGGCCTTGGGCAAGCCGGTGGTGCCGGACGTGTAGATATAGAAGCAGGGGTCGTTGAAGAAAATCTGCGCTGAGCTCGCGAGATTGTCGACCGGGCTTTCGGCACTCGCGGCCATCAGGTCGATATAGCCCTGGGGAGCCTCAGTACCGGGTTGATCAGCCACGAACCAGGTCCGCTCGGCACGGATCTGCACGTGTTCACGCACCGCTGCGTAGGCACTCAGCAACTCCGCCCCCACCACAATGGCTACCGGGTTGACCAGCGTCAGGCTGTGCACCAGCGGGGCCTGGGTCTGCGAGGTATTGAGCATGGCGCAGATACCGCCCAGCTTGGCCACGGCCAGCACGTTCAAGAGCAGTTCGGGACGGTTTTCGATAAACAGCGCCACCACGTCGCCCTTGCGAATGCCTTGGGCATGCAAGAAATGGGCGATGCGATTGGCACGCTGGTTGGCGTCGCGATAGCTGATCACGCTGTCACCGTACAGCAGCGCGGCACCGTGCGGGTTACGCAAGGCCGCTTGCTCGAAATGCCAGGCCAAGCCGCAGGGCTGCGTTGGGTCGGTGACATTGGCTGCGCGCATGCCGCGAACAACCCTTGGGAGCGCCCTAACGATAGCGGGCACCTTGCGCAGCATCATGCGCCAGGTGATCAGGTCGGTTTGCTGGTGACTCATGGCGGAACGTCCTTTTTCTTATTCTTGGTCGGGGCCGGAAACTCGGCGCCCATGAGGGAATTCGCCGAATGACTTACCGGAAAATACGTCAGCCCTTCCCGGGCTGTACACGCGGGATTTGAAAAGTTTTGTATCCCATTGGTAGTCCGGTCACGGAATGGAATTTTCCCGCGAAAAAGACGGTCAGTATCTTCAGAGTATTACCACTGCCCGTAAAAAAACCTCGGCCAGACAACGCAAAATGCAGGATGCACGATGGCCATTCATGCAAATTGCACGAAAATGAAAATTCACAAATTTTATAAGTAGATGATTTATAAGGATTTTTTAATACTGGCAATACTGGCACAATCACTGCACCTATCACTCCATGCTTGCCAACTTAAGCCAACGGAGCTGATAGACATGAGCCTGATCCAAGACAAATTCGCTTCAGTATTTTCCAACTACGACGTCACCACTCAGCCACGTCCCGACGGCGGCATCCTGTTGACTCTGCGCAATAGCGAAGGCAAACAGGTCAAGCGCTCGATTTCGTACCAGCAACTGCACACAGCCGACCAACTGACCTGGGTCATCAGCGCCATTCGCCGTGACTTGGCCGAACAAGCCAGCGAGCTGCCGCAAATTTCGATGCTGCAAAGCCAGAACCGCTTTGCGCTGCCGACTTACCATTCGGCTTAAGCGACAGATAGTAAAAGGGCCGCGACGCCATTGGCGTCGCGGCCCTTTTTTTGCCTTCAGCATAAACCTCGGCGGGCTGCTTCATTCATCGCCTGTACACGATTGGTGACATCCAGCTTGCCGTAGATGTTACGCAGGTGGAATTTCACCGTAGCTTCTGAAGAGGCGCGAATCTGGCTGATTTCCCAGACGGTTTTGCCCTCGGAAGCCCACCGCAGGATCTCCAGCTCCGATGGAGTCAGGGGCTTGCCAGACAAGCTCAGGCGCTTTCTGATAGCCGTCGGCACAATCACCAACGGGGAATACGTCTGCTCTGGGCCACTCATTGCTCTCTCCTTTTATATCTGCTGATGCAATGCCACCTTTCGGATTCCTCCTATTGACAGGTGACATAAACACGGGTGCAAACGGAGAGTTACATAACGCGTGGAATGAAAGCGTTAACCACAGAATAAACAGCTTTACCCTACGAGAAATTGAGTTTCTTCCCACAGCAACTTCCAACTTGCCAGGGTTGAAAATTCAGATATTTATGCTTAGTCGTCCAGCCCTGGGAAGCGAGCGCAACTATTATCGCCGGTGAACTCAGGTACCTTGCCTTGGGTGGTGTTGAACAGGCGCAGTGCCACCAAGTGCGGGTTCTCTCCTATGTCGAACCCGTGCGGCAGGCCAGCCGGAATTATCAGCAGGTCATTTTTCTCACAGCGTACGCCGTACACATAGTTGCCAATATGCAGGGTGTATAGCCCCTGGCCGGCGATAAAGAAGCACACTTCATCTTCACTATAAGTACGCTCCTGGAGAAACTGGGTACGTAACTCATCTTTCTGTGGATGATCGTGAGTCACGCTGATCACCTCCACGGCGGCGTAGCCGAGGGCGTCGATCTGAGCCTGGTAAGCGTCGATCAGTTCAGCCTCGGTGGCGCCCCTCTCGATAGGGCTGGGCTGCCAGCGCTCAAACCGCACGCCGTGCTCGGCCAGGGTCGACTGAATGTCGTCGAGATGGGTCAACACCTTGTTCGGGGTGTCCGGGTGGTCGATAGGGTAGACAGCTACATAACTCATTGCATGGCTCCTTGGTTCGGTTCGTGCAATCGAAGGCCGATGATAATGGCGGCGGCCAGGGCGGCGATGCTCGCGACGCTGAAGGTCAGGGTTGGCCCCAACAGGTTCCAGCTATAACCGGAATACAGGGCGCCGATTACACCACCGGTGCCGACCAACGCCGAGTACAACGCCTGGCCCCGGCCTTGCTCACGGTCACTGAAATTGCACTGCACAAAGGCGATCGCCGCCGCATGAAAGCTGCCGAACGTAGCGGCGTGCAGCAATTGCGCCACTATCAGCACCCAGAAAAATTCGGCAAAGGAGCCCAGCAGCAACCAGCGCAGTGCTGCCAGCAGGAAGCTGGCCAACAGCACTCGGCGCACCGAAAAACGCTCGAAAATGCGGCTCATGGCCAGGAACATCAGGACCTCTGCCACTACGCCCAGCGCCCACAACATGCCGATCACACCACGGCTGTAGCCCAGGTGTTCCAGGTGCAGGGTGAGAAAGGTGTAATACGGGCCGTGACTCATTTGCATCAGCGCCACGCAGGCGTAAAACGCCAGTACGCCGGGACTGAGCAATTGCTTGAGGAAACCGTCGCCGGCCAAGCGATTACCCTCGCTGGAGGGCTGAGCATTTGGCACCCACAGGCTGGCACTGATTATGCCCACCATGATCACCACGACCACCACCGGATAGCTATCCAGGCTCAGCCAGTCGTACAGGCGCCCAATAATCACCACGGTGAGGATAAAACCGATGGAGCCCCACAGACGGATCTGGCTGTAGCGCGAGGTTTGTTTGTGCAAGTGGGCCAGGGTGATGACTTCAAACTGCGGCAGCACTGCGTGCCAGAAGAACGCGTGCAAGGCTATGACCAGCGCAACCCAGGCGTAAGTCTTGGGGACGAAAATCAGGCAAAAGCTGGCCAGGGTGCTGCACACCGCGCCAAACCGCACGATGGCCAGGCGCCGGCCAGTGGCGTCGCCGATCCAGCCCCATAGGTTCGGCGCTACGCAACGCATCAGCATAGAGATGGACACCAGTTCGCCGATGCGCGCGCTGGAGAAGCCCAGGTGATCGAAGTACAGCGCCAGGAACGGTGCAGTCGCCCCCAGCAGGGCGAAGTAGAACAGGTAGAAGCTGGAGAGGCGCCAGTACGGGAGCGGTGGGTTCATTTTACTGGGGGCTGCTTGGCAGCCCAGCGCGAGCAAGCTCGCTCGCCACAACAAGCGCGCTCGCCGCCACGGACCGTCACAGCTGGCCCAGTACCGGCGTCGTCACGCGCACATCGGCATTTTGCCCACGGTTGCGCAGCAGGTGGTCCATCAGCACGATGGCCATCATGGCCTCGGCAATCGGCGTGGCGCGGATGCCGACGCATGGATCGTGGCGGCCCTTGGTGATCACATCCACCGGGTTGCCGTGCACATCGATCGAACGGCCCGGCGTGGTAATGCTCGACGTCGCCTTGAGCGCCAGGTGCGCCACGATCGGCTGGCCGGAGGAAATACCGCCGAGGATGCCGCCCGCGTTGTTACTGAGGAAACCTTCCGGGGTCAGTTCATCGCGGTGCTCGGTGCCGCGTTGCGCGACACAGGCAAACCCGGCGCCGATTTCCACGCCTTTCACCGCGTTGATGCTCATCAGTGCGTGGGCCAGTTCAGCGTCGAGGCGGTCGAAGATTGGCTCGCCCAGGCCCGGTTTCACACCTTCGGCCACCACGGTGATCTTGGCGCCGACGGAGTCCTGGTCGCGGCGCAACTGGTCCATGTAGGCCTCCAGTTCCGGCACCTTGTCCGGGTCGGGGCTGAAGAAGGCGTTTTCGCCGACACTGTCCCAGCTCTTGAATGGGATTTCGATGGGGCCCAACTGGCTCATGTAGCCACGGATGACGATGCCCTGGGTGGCCAGGTATTTCTTGGCAATGGCACCGGCAGCCACGCGCATGGCGGTTTCGCGCGCCGAGCTGCGGCCACCGCCGCGGTAGTCGCGCTCGCCGTATTTGTGATGGTAGGTGTAGTCGGCGTGGGACGGGCGGAACAGGTCCTTGATTGCCGAGTAGTCCTTGGACTTCTGGTCGGTGTTGCGAATCAGCAGGCCGATGGCGCAGCCGGTGGTGCGACCTTCGAATACCCCGGAGAGGATTTCGACTTCGTCCGGCTCCTGACGCTGGGTAGTGTGGCGGCTGGTGCCGGGCTTGCGGCGGTCGAGGTCGCGCTGCAGGTCTTCCTGGGACAGTTCGAGGCCTGGCGGGCAGCCGTCGACAATGGCGACCAACGCCGGGCCATGGCTTTCGCCCGCGGTGGTGACAGTGAACAGCTTGCCGAAGGTATTGCCGGACATGCAGGGCGCTCCGTGAAATCAGTTGAATCAAGTCAACCGTAATAACTTAAGGCGGCCAGTATACGCAGGCTAACCGACTAGTTCATCCTCGAAACCTTACCGGTAGACGTTGGTCCAACCGGCACCTCACTGATGATGGCGCGATGATGCTGCGAGCTTTACTGTTCACCCTCACCCTGTTTACCGCCGTGGCCCAGGCCGCCTCCCCTGTCGTACTGCAACGCCCTATCAGCCTGGACACCGGCAGCGGCGAACTATTTGGCTCATTGCTGTTACCGCAGTCCGACAAACCGGTGCCGGTGGTGCTGATCATCGCCGGTTCCGGGCCGACCGACCGCAATGGCAACAGCGCTGACGGCGCTCGCAACGACAGCCTCAAGCGTCTGGCCTGGGTGCTGGCCCGGCATAACATTGCCAGTGTGCGCTACGACAAGCGCGGGGTCGCTGCAAGCCTGGCCGCCACGCCGGATGAACGTAACCTCACCCTTGACGCTTATGTGTCCGACGCGGTGGCCTGGGGCAAGTTGCTCAAGGCCGACCAGCGCATGGGCCCGTTGATTGTGCTGGGCCATAGCGAAGGCGCTTTGGTAGCCGCTCTCGCCGCACCGCAACTGGCGCCGGCCGGGGTGATTTCCTTGTCCGGTAGCGCGCGCCCGGTGGACCAGGTGATTCGCCAGCAATTGGCCGATCACTTGCCCCCTGCCCTGTTGCTGCGCAGCAATCAAATCCTCGACCACCTCAAGGCCGGCCAGGTAGATGCCGACGTGCCCCGCCCGCTGGAGGGCATTTTCCGCCCAAGTGTGCAGCCTTACCTGATCAGCCTGTTTCGCGCCGACCCCTCGGCTGCCTTCGCCAAGCTGACCATGCCGGCGTTGATCATCCAGGGCACCAACGATATCCAGGTCGGCGTAGCAGATGCCCAGCAACTGAAAAAGGCCAAGCCCGACGCGCATTTGACCGTGATCGAAGGCATGAACCACGTGATGCGCATCGTGCCCAACGACGTGAAGCAGCAACTGGCGTCCTACAACGACCCGAAACTGCCCCTCGCCGCCGAACTGGGGCAGCGCATCGTCGCGTTTATCGACGGACTTCAGCCCCGTTAAGCGACTATTGGCCTCCAGTCTTGGGAAAAACGGCCGATAAGCCCTGGGTCGACAGTAAAAAGACTGTCGGCTTGCAGGGCTTGGACAGGATCGCGCCGCATGACAACCACCGAAGCAACACCCGAATCTCCCGCCGACACCCCGGCTGAACCCGAGGCCGCCGAGGCTGCGGCCCTGCCGTGGGCGGACGTACACGCCGAAAATTTCAAGATGCTGCGCCTTGCCCCCCTCGCCACCGACCGGGCCACCGGCGCGCGACCGTTGCGCTTTGTGCAGTTCGGCTATGCCGAGCGTCATGACAAACACCACAGCCTGTTGCGCATGGTCATCCAGTTACCGGGCCAGCGGGTACGCCGCGAGCAGAACCACCTGGATATCTGGGTGGATCACGATAAACACCGCGTGCACTTCGGCCCGGGCAACAGCCTGGAAATAGAGCCGGTCAACCGTGGTCTTGGCCGCTTTCTGGTCGCACAGGCCGCCGCTTGGGCGAAGAAGAAATGGTCACACTACCGCGTCGATGGCGTGGACCTGGCCAACAAGGACGCCCTCAACGAAGCCACGCGCCTGCGCCGCGATCACTTCCTGCGTATCCAGGGTTTTGATGTGGCCTACGCCGATGTGCAGCATCTCAAAGGCAATGTGCAGCCGGGCAAGGTCAGCGACGTGCTGGACAGCTGGAATACCGAGAAGGTGCAGTTCGTGGAAATCCTCGAAGCCGCGCAGATGCTGCAACAGGCCGAGCAGAACCTGGCGGAACAGGAAGTGAAGCTGCGCAAGGAAGAGGAAAAAGTCATCAAGTTCAAGCGTGAGGACAGCGGGTTGCGCTTTACCATCACCTGCCTGGTGGCGTTTACGGTGTTTCAGGCGGGGTTGTTGATCTGGATTGCCACACACCGGTAGCAGACTGGAATGCAGTCAAATTGTGGGAGGGGGCTTGCTCCCGATGAGGGAGTATCAGTAGATGCATTGCTAACTGATACACCGCTATCGGGAGCAAGCCCCCTCCCACATTGGCCCAGTTTCTTCAGTTAAACCTTGGTTAAACCCGGGCAGCAAAGACGGCCTGGTGTTGGCGGCACTGTTCAGCCGTCAACATGAACACCCCATGCCCCCCGCGCTGGAAGTCCAACCAGGCAAAATCCACTTCCGGGTACAGCGCCTCAACATGCACCTGGCTATTGCCCACTTCGACAATCAGCAACCCCTTCTCGGTCAGGTGGTCCGCCGCTTCGGCCAGCATCCGGCGTACCAGGTTCAGGCCGTCGTCACCGCAGGCCAGGCCCAGTTCGGGCTCGTGCTGGTATTCGTCCGGCATGTCGGCGAAATCTTCGGCATCTACATACGGCGGGTTCGACACAATCAGGTCAAAACGCTGGCCCGGCAAACCATCGAAGCCGTCGCCCTGCACGGTATAAACCCGCTCGTCGACGCCATGACGCTCGATATTCTGATTCGCCACTTCCAGGGCTTCAAAGGACAGGTCACCCAGCACCACTTCAGCGTCCTGGAACTCATAGGCGCAAGCGATGCCGATGCAGCCGGAGCCGGTGCACAGGTCGAGGATGCGGGCCGGCGGTTGGGCCAGCCAGGGTTCGAAGCGGTTTTCAATCAGTTCGCCAATCGGTGAACGCGGGATCAACACACGCTCATCGACAATAAACGACATGCCGCAGAACCACGCCTCTTTCAACAGGTAGGCGGTCGGTACACGCTCATGGATACGGCGATGCAGCAAGCGCTGCACATGGGAGATTTCCTCTTCTTCCAGGTTGCAATCCAGGTAGCTGTCGGCAATTTCCCACGGCAGGTGCAACGCACCCAGCACCAATTGCCGAGCTTCGTCCCAGGCATTGTCGGTGCCATGGCCAAAAAACAGGTCTTCCCCATGGAAACGGCTGACAGCCCAACGGATGTGGTCGCGCAAAGTGCGCAGGCGAGAAGTGATCACGGGGCAAGCTCCTGGAAAAAACGACTGGCGATTCTAACAGCCTTCACCTGTACCGACGATGTACGAAAGCCCTGGCGCCGTACGTCGGATTTCATCCAATTTGCCAGCATTGTGTTAAACAAGCCCACCTCTTGACATGGCTGCACGCCAGCAACGGCGTACCTTACGATAGTAGCGATTCACAGAAGCGCTCAGCCAGTGGACAATGTCGCAAAAGCCCCACTCACAGGAGCCCCCAGAATGTCCGTTCCAAAGACGATGTTTCAACTCAGCGGTCGCGGTTACGCAGCAGCCAACCTCAATCATGCGACCCTCGTGATCATCGACGCCCAGAAGGAATACCTCAGCGGCCCGCTCGCCCTCTCGGGCATGGACGCCGCTGTCGATAACATCAAGCAGCTAGTGACTGCAGCGCGCAACGCCGGGCGCCCGATTGTGCATGTGCGTCACCTGGGCACCGTCGGCGGCCTGTTTGACCCCCAGGGCGAGCGCGGCGAATTCATCCCGGGCCTGGAGCCTCTGGGTGATGAAACCATCATCGGCAAACTGCTGCCCAGCGCCTTCCACGGCACCGGCCTGGAAAAACACCTGCAAGACCTTGGCTCCCTGGACCTGATCGTCTGCGGCTTCATGAGCCACTCCAGTGTCAGCACCACCGTACGCGCGGCCAAGAACCTGGGCTTTCGCTGCACCCTAGTGGAAGATGCCTGCGCCACCCGCGACCTGCCCTACAAGGGCGGCATCCTGAGTGCCGAGCATGTGCAGCAAACCGAAATGGCCATCATGGCTGACAACTTCGCCACCCTCGCGTTGGCCAAAGATCTGATTTGATCATTCCTCTGATGAGCGGCGTGTTCATTGCTCCGCTCATCCGCTAAGCCCTTTCATTTGGCGCATTTACCTCAGGTACAGGAACAACCTGTGTATCTTCCGGTCGAAGGGCCGATACCCTGGAGGAAAGGTCGGAATGAAGATATCCGATGGTTTTGATGCTCGTCGCTTGCGCCCCAAGGGCCCGAGCAACTGGCGTCTGCGCCTGGTGGCCGGCATAGCCGCGTTGCTGGCGATCGTAGGTTTATTGTTGGCGGGCGCTGGTGGCGCTGGCCTGTTTGGGCATTCACCGGCACTGGGCGAGCTGAACGCCAGCCCGGGCGGCTCGGCGATCCTGTTGGTGATCGGCCTGCTGGTGGTGTGGCTGGGCGTGTGGTTATGGCGTCGCAGCCGTCGGCGGATGCGCCAGCCGTTGTCGTTGAATATCGCTTCGCACCTGATGAAAAAGCACGACTGATGGCGCTTGGATAGCGTTTCCTGCGCCCTGGCCGCCGCGATTTAGGTAAACTGCCCGCCCTTCGCGGAGGCTGACATGCAAGACGACGATTTTTCCCTGTTCAAAAACGAGTTGCGCGGCGTCAAGCCGATCAAGCACGACCGCGCTGACACCGGCAAACCCAAGACTGACCGGGCGCAGATCGCCAAACTGCGCCAGGCCGCGACCGTGCGCACCGATATCACCAACGTGGATGGCCTGTCGGATCAGTTCGTGATCGACGTCGGCCCCGAAGATGAGCTGATGTGGGCCCGCGACGGCGTGCAGGAAAGCCAGATGCGCAAGCTCAAGCTCGGCCAGATCCCCTTCGAAGGTAGCCTGGACCTGCACGGCATGAATGTGGAGAAAGCCCGGGAAACCCTGTGGGCCTTCCTCGCCGAAGCCACCCAGTTCGAAATCCGCTGCGTGCGCGTCACCCACGGCAAGGCTGTGCGGTTGGATGGCAAGCGGCCGATGATCAAGAGCCACGTCAACACCTGGCTGCGCCAGCATGCCCAGGTGCTCGGTTTTACCTCATGCCAGGCCCGCCACGGCGGCGCCGGCGCGGTGTATGTGATGCTCAAGCGCACCATGATGGAGGGGCGCGACGAGTAACAAGTGCCATCGTCAGGCTTGCAGCGATGTGCCCGCCACCGTAACCTTGCGCTTTGCGAAAATCCCACAGGTAGTTTCATGTCCCTGGAACAGAATTACACCGCGATCCTTGGCCAACTCGGCGAGGACGTCTCCCGCGAGGGCCTGCTCGACACGCCAAAGCGTGCCGCCAAGGCGATGCAGTACCTCTGCCGCGGTTATGCACAGACGCTCGAAGAAGTCACCAACGGTGCCTTGTTCAGCTCCGACAACAGTGAAATGGTGCTGGTCAAGGACATCGAGTTGTATTCGTTGTGCGAGCACCACCTGCTGCCGTTTATCGGCAAGGCCCATGTCGCGTATATCCCGAGCGGCAAAGTGTTGGGCCTGTCGAAGGTCGCGCGGATTGTCGACATGTATGCGCGCCGCCTGCAGATCCAGGAAAACCTCAGCCGCCAGATCGCCGACGCCGTATTGGAAGTCACTGGCGCCCTGGGCGTGGCCGTGGTGATCGAGGCCAAGCACATGTGCATGATGATGCGCGGTGTGGAGAAACAGAACTCGTCGATGATCACCTCGGTGATGTTGGGTGAGTTCCGCGAAAACGCCGCTACCCGCAGCGAGTTTCTCAGCCTGATCAAGTAAACAGGCGGCATAAAAAAACCGGCGTTCATCGCCGGTTTTTTTTCGTGCGTAGAATTCAGGTAAGCTGCGGCCCCTTCTTCATGGGCAAGAGGTTTTCAGCCATGTTCGTCAAAGCACTTCGAGTCGGCCTCGGCCACGTCATCATCGCGGGCGACTTTCTGACCCGTCCACGCAAAAAACAGCGCCCCGCCGAACAACAGGCCCAGGTAAACGCTGCGGCCAAGGACCTGACCCTGTATCAGTTCCACGCCTGCCCGTTCTGCGTGAAGACCCGTCGCACCCTGCACCGCTTGAACGTGCCGGTGGCCTTGAAGGACGCGAAGAACAACGAACAAGACCGCCAGACCCTGCTGGAGCAAGGTGGCAAGATCAAGGTGCCGTGCCTGCGCATCGAAGAGAACGGCCAGACCACCTGGATGTATGACTCCAAGGTGATCATCGATTACCTGGACAAGCGTTTCGCTGCAATCTGACAGACCTGCGCATATTCACTGTGGGAGAGGGCAAGCCCCTCCCCTATTTGAATGGGTGTTCAGCCCAGCATCGCCACATGTTTTGGATGACTGGCAACGCGTGCCAACCACGTCTGCACCGCCGGATAGGGCGCCAGGTCAAAGCCTCCTTCATGGGCCACATGGGTGTAGGCATACAGCGCAATATCGGCAATCGAATAGGTGTCCCCCACCAGGTACGGCGTGGCTTGCAGTTGGCGTTCCATGACCTTCAAGGCCTTGTAACCGCCCTTGTGGGTGGTCTTGTATTCCTCGAGGCGATCTTGCGGCATGTTCAGGTAAAACTGGATAAACCGCGCCACCGCAATATACGGCTCATGGCTGTACTGCTCGAAAAACTGCCACTGCAATACCTGGGTGCGCAGGCGTGGTTCTGTCGGCAAGAACTCGCTGCCATCGGCGAGAAAATTGAGAATCGCATTGGATTCCCACAGGCAGGTGCCATCTTCCAGTTCCAGTACCGGAATCTTGCCGTTGGGGTTCTTGGCCAGGAATTCGGCGGTCTCGGTGTCGCCGTTGAGGATGTCGACATCGATCCATTGATACGGAATGCCCAGTAGGTTGAGCATCAATTTGACCTTGTAGCAGTTGCCCGACTTGTAATCGCCATAAACCTTGTACATGGGGCTCCCCTTATGCCGCTGGTGCGCTCTGACCGAATACTTGCGCCGATAAGGTGCGGGTGTCGGGGGATTGTTTCAAGGAGGCAGGCAGAATAAATCCCCTCGTACTTCTGAAATTGGCCTTTCATCCCCTTTTGCCGAACCGATCGAAAACATTATTTGCTTTATTTGTATACAAAAGCATAATTCGCTTCGTGCGAGTTCCTGACCTATTGGTCAACAAAACCCGCTAATACCTCAAAGCGCCGCTACCTACCCATGCGAACGGCGCTGGACATAACAATAAAACGCTTGAGGAGTATTTGCTGTGGATAGCCGAAAAACCGAAGCCCCTACGCTGGACCTCGCCACGCCACAAGGCGGTTGGATGGAACGTCTGTTCAAACTGCGCTTGCATGGCACCACAGTGAAGACCGAGCTGATCGCCGGCCTCACCACGTTTATCACCATGGCCTACATCATCTTCGTCAACCCCAACATCATGGCTGACGCAGGCATCGATCACGGCGCGGCGTTTGTCGCCACCTGTATTGCCGCTGCGCTGGGCTGCCTGTTGATGGGCCTGTACGCCAACTGGCCGGTGGGCCTCGCGCCGGGCATGGGGCTGAACGCGTTTTTCACTTATACCGTGGTCGGCACCATGGGCTACACCTGGGAAACCGCGCTGGGCGCGGTGTTTATCTCAGGTATCTTATTCATGGGCCTGACGCTGTCGCGGGTGCGCGAGTGGCTGCTCAATAGCATCCCCGTAAGCCTGCGCCACGCGATGGGCGCCGGTGTCGGCTTGTTCCTCGGGGTGATCGGCCTGAAAACCGCGGGCATCATCGTCGACAGCCCGGCCACCTTGATCAAGCTCGGCTCCCTGCACGAACCGGCACCGCTGCTGGCGGCGGTGTGCTTCCTGTTGATTGCGATCCTCAGCTACCACCGGGTATTCGGCGCAATCCTGATCAGCATCATCGCCGTGACCCTCGCCGGCTGGGGCCTGGGCCTGGTGCATTACAACGGCATCCTCTCCACCCCACCGAGCCTGGCACCCACCTGGATGGCAATGGACATCAAGGGTGTATTCAATGTCAGCATGATTAGCGTGGTATTTGCCTTTCTTTTTGTACACATGTTTGATACCGCCGGTACACTGATGGGCGTGGCACAACGTGCCGGGCTGGTGAATGCCGATGGCAAGATCGATAACTTGTCACGCGCCTTGAAGGCCGACAGTGCGTCCAGCGTGTTTGGCGCCATGGTCGGCGTGCCTCCAGTGACCAGCTATGTGGAAAGTGCCGCGGGGGTGGCCGCGGGTGGACGCACCGGGTTGACCGCCGTGACCGTGGGAATCCTTTTCGTGGCGGCAATGTTTTTCGCGCCTCTGGCCGGGATGATCCCAGCCTATGCCACCGCCGGTGCGCTGATCTACGTGGCAATGCTGATGATGGCGAGCATGGCCCATATCAATTGGGATGAAGCCACCGACAGCATTCCGGCGATTGTCACCGCGATCATGATGCCACTGACGTTCTCGGTCGCTGACGGTATCGCCCTGGGCTTCATCACTTATGTGGCGCTCAAGGCCGGCACCGGCAAGTACCGGGAGATTTCCGTCAGCCTGTGGGTGTTGTGCGCGATTTTCATCGCGAAATTCATATTTTTGTAAAGGGAGCAAATGATGAACCTGGATACCTGGCTGCTGTTCAGTGGGGCTGCATTGATCGTGATCCTGATTCCAGGGCCACTGTCACTGCTGATGATCAGCAACAGCCTCAATTACGGCCTGCGCCGCTCGTACCCGGCGTTTCTGGGCGGAGTGTTCGCGTCGATCTGCCTGTTGAGTGCTTCGGCCCTGGGTCTGGGGGCCTTGTTGCTGGCCTCGGAACAGCTGTTCAGCGCCTTGAAAATCGTCGGTGCGGCCTACCTGTTCTACCTCGCCTGGCAGAGCTGGCAGCAATCGCGCCAACCGAGCCAGGGCGCGGTAGTGCCTGCGGCCGCGCCGACGCCCCGCTTCCGCACGCTGTTTGGCCGGGCCTTTGTGCTGGGTGCCAGCAACCCCAAGGACATCCTGTTTTTCGCGGCCTTCCTGCCGCAGTTTCTCAATAGCCAGCAGCCGTTTCTGCCACAGTTGTTGATCATGATCGCCACCTGGACGGTGCTCGACCTGCTGTGCAAGCTGGCCTACGGCCTGGGTGCCCATGGCGCCGCGCGGTATTTGCGCAGCGGCAAGGGTCAAAGCTGGTTCAACCGGGTCAGCGCCGCATTGTTCGGCAGCGCCGGCGCAGCATCGTTAATTACGCGCTAGGCATCATTTTGATGAAGTAAACGCTTGGAGGCACCTTTCCAAAGGTAGGCCACTGAATGCCCGCCATGATCCGAACCAGGCGCTTTTCCTGCAGTGCACTTTTAACCTCGGCGGGTAATGATGGGTTTGCGTGAAACCAGCGGTCATCAAGCCTGACACCGATCTTGATGCTCCCCTTCTCAACCCACTGGTAGGCCACGTAATACAGTTGGGTTGGAGAATTGGGGTGTGTAGCGATCAATTCGTGAGTGGTTTTTTTCCCGTAACGTTGTACCTGGAGCTCCCGGAGTTCGAAGCCCTGCGACGTCAGTACTGCCTTGACTGCGGCTCTTTGCGCAACCTCCCTGTCTGCCACAACCACTTTGCCGCCGCGCTGGAGCCTGGGTTCTGGACTGACGGTGAAGTCAACACGCGTGAAGCCAGGCGCCTTACCATCGAAACCGATGTGTATGAAGTCTCGGTCCATTTCATGGGGACGCAACATTCGGAGCAAATCATCCGTCTGGCCAGGCCTCGCAGGAAGTGGGGGTATCCAATCGTCGAGCGTCGCACGAGCATTGAGCAAATGGCTGGCCGTTGCCGGGCGCTTTGGACCTGATAACTCGATGACCCTTGCGACAGTGAACTCTCGGCTATAGCGCGTCATGGTGGGGAAGGCCGTCCCCACAGAGTCCGTCAAAGGCCTGTCGAACAGAGGGGCATGGACGAGCCATGCGCCCGCTTGAGTACGTGACACCGGAAGGGGTTGCTCAATAGGCGCATCGCTCGTCCAACGCACAATGTCAACTTCGGCCAACGAAACCAGCGGTTCATTCCTGTGAATAAACACAATGCTACTCGTTGGAGCCTGATCGCCCTCGGGAAGCAGCCTGAAATAACTGCTCGCAGGATCCATCAGGCTGGAATTCGGGGCCGCCGCCCGAAGGACATTGTGAGGGTATCCTCGGGCATCCTGCGCAATATGAAACACCCCTGCAGACGGAGAATGGGATATCGCCCCCACCTGCTGGGGTGAGATGCGCCAAGTGTGCCAATGGGTCGCCGCCGCGCCAGACTGGAGAATCGCGTTTTGCACAGCATCGCGCGCGACACTGGATGGCTTCCAATCGGACGACAGGTCAGGCGCACGCAACGGGTTAAGTGCTACCGCTCCCGCCTCCGGTTGAGGCGCATCTGCGCCGAGCAACCATTCCCCAGGCTCGTGGATAGTCAAGATCAGCTCATCTTGCCCCAACGCCTGCTTGTTCTTCAGGCGAAACGACGGATCGTTGCCGCGCCGGTGGAGCGGGTAATGGTGGGTATCATCCGCCACAAATGGCTCGCCATTCTTAACATAGACACCTTTTTCGCCCGGCCCTTTCAACGCTACCGCCCCCTCAGGCACACCCTTGATTTTGAAAGGTTCCAGGGCTTTGAGGTGAGGCACGGGGGACGGTGCCAGGCGGGAAGGCCCGCTCTTGGACATACGCAAGCGGTGTATCCGCCCCAAGGACTGCCGCAGTGCAGGCCTTGGGGCGGGAGTCGCGATACCTGCCTTTTTCTTGGGCCCGGGTACGAAATTCGATAAGAGATCAACAGCCAGAAAGATGCTCATAAAAGTCACATCGACTGCATCATTGGGATCGCCAAAGCGGTGATAACTCCGCGCTGCAAGCAGCAACTCATAAAACTCATTAACCACCCCGTACAACGGAATGAAAAAAGCAACCGACCTTCGTATGGTGGCATCGCTCTGCTCGTCAAGACGACGGATCCGATAGGCCTCGAGCGCCTTTGCTGAATGGCTGGCAGCCTGTGTCCGGCGTTGCAGCTCAAGCACGCTGGCGCGGTACAGCAAGGCCTGGGCGTTGCTGTGGGACGTGGCGACAAGCGCCAACCAGTCCTGCGGATCACTGGCAATCTGCTCAAGGGTTTGCTTTTCGATCTCATCAGCAATCGCCGTCGGCTCCAGATACTTGATGCTGAATGAGCGAATAAATTCGCTCCCCCGCCAAACGCCCTTCACCAAGCAAGCATAAGGTGATAGATCCAGCAGTTCGAATCCCTGGGCGGCCCTGTCGTCGCGATCGGGATGGTGGGTGATGGCCTCAAATGCCCAGCCCGGTGCGACCTGCCGCGCCAGCGCCTTGGCGTTATCAGGCAAGGCGCCTATACGGTTCAATTCATCATGGGCCTGTTGCAGGCTGCTGTACTCGGTGAGGATCAATGCTTGCGTGGCCTGGGGCCAATAGACAACGCACAGCCCGGAGCGCTTGTCGTGCACGAGCACTATCCCGGCGATATAGCGATCATGCTGCATCGTGTGCCCCACCAGATGAATCACGTACAGTTGTAACTCATGTTGGTTTTTCAGTAGGTCTTGCGGCGTACGAGCCGCCAGCGCAGTTTTGACTACGCTTTGTGCCGTCGCCGTGAGCCCCCCTTGTGTTGCCGAGAACAGGTGGTACGCAACGCCCGCGTGCAGCGAGCGATTCAATAAAGCGCAGATGCGCCCTTCACTGAGCGTATCGTCGGCGCCCACCGGCGGGTAAAACGTTTGGGTGATCAATGCGTCGTACTGGCCACCGATATCCAGCGAGGACACCATGCCGATCAGGTAATCGGCATTCAGTAGTTGCGTGCATTCGGGTTGCAGAAAGCGGGCGCGACTCAATCGCCACCGCGTCCAGGGCGCCAGTGGATCCAGGTTGTGCAGCGCCAGTTGCAACAGGCTAAAGGTTGTACGCGTCGTGCTTGGGGTCAATATTATGTTGCGATCGCCCACGGGGCAGGCGCTTGTGCCCGCACAGATGCTGCCTTGAACATCATCGGGCATATCAATAAAGGGCTGGTCGATGTCCAACAGAGGCGCGATACCGTCCTGGCTCAAACGGGCGATCAAGGCGCGGCGGGCGAACGTATAGAGGTCGGGCAGATGCTGTTCAAGCCGAGCGCTATAGGCAAAGGCGGCGCTCAGGTAAAGACGCTGCAAGCGCCTGAAGTGTTTACGTTGCGCACGCGCGGCATTCGCCAACCATGCCGGCAGTCTTTTCGCGTCAGAGGCGGCCTTGCGCAGCAATTCAATATTCGCCTGGGCCTGACTCAGGGCGCTATTGGCAGGAACCTTCAGTTGCTCTTGCAGCTCCACCATCAGCAGCGCGCGGCTCAGCTCAGCCCCTCTCACTTCACTGAAAATACGCGTGATGTCCTCGGTGCTTTTGTGCAAGCGATCGTAGGATCCAAGCATTTTCTGAAGAGAGACCAGCGCAGGCTTGCGCTCGATGGGTACGTAACGCACTGCCAAGGTCTCACGCATCGCGTGTGCGCGTAAGTCGTTACGTTTATCGCGCTCGATACAACCCCACAGCACGGAGTCGTCCTGGCTGCTCAGGCTCGCCTTGACACTTCGGGTCAAAGCATCCAATCCGGAAAAAGCCTGCACCCCACCCTCGATCCCAAAAGCGTACAGGACTACCGGACGCTGCCGGGACGGAACCCTTACTGCCGCCGCTGTCGTCACCACCCACACGTTATGGAGTGAGTAGAAGGCATCTGGCTCGCTGCCCACCGCGATCCACAGCACCTGGGTTTCACTGCCTGGGCGTTTAGCTGGCAAAGGTTGCTCCACCACCTCAATCACCAGATCTCGATGGGCCGTGCTTAGCCGCTTGAGCCGGTGTTGCAACTGAACCTCACAGCGCAGGGCCTCGGTTTGGGCATTCATGAACAGGGAACCACGCCTGAGCGTCCCCGCGCCACCGGGGCGCTCAGTCCAAAAAGCCAGGTCGAGCAGCCGTTGCTGCGCATCCTGCAGCAACGTATTCAACGTTTGGGCATGCACCTTGAGTTGGCTTACCAGCGACATGAACGCCTGATACGCCGCAGTCTCTTCGCTCAGGTCATCGGGATTGAGCAGCGCAAGCAGACCTTTTTCGTAACGTTTGATCTGCTGCTCGGTGGTGCGCAGGGCCAAGCCGGACGCAGTGCTGGCAAAAATTATTTCTTCGCGTCGTCGTTGCTGGTCCCATTTGAGTAATCGGTCACGAAGGGCACCGAGCCGAGCGCTGCCGACCAGTTGCTTCCTGGCACCCTCCACATGCTTGAGAAAAGGCACAGCGTTCAGCGGCGCAGGCCGAGGCCGTTCTTCAGAATACACGTGGGCGTAATTGATCATCACAGCACACGCCAGTTCGTTTCCCCATTGCTCGCTCAGTAATGCTTCGGCACCCAACGCCAGCGCATCGCCCATGATCTCCATGCCACGAACCACACTGGACGCCGGGGACAGGTCTGCGGGCCGGCACAACGCATTGCGCCGATTTAACGGCAAGCACTGCCAGAGGTCGTGAAACAGCGTCCTGTTCAGTTCCAACAGGCCACACTGAAGCGCGATGAAGGATGGGTACTCGTAGAAGTTGCGGGCAACCCCCGGCAAGTAAATGACATGGGGTGCACCGCTGGGGTCACCCTCACGATACACATGCAATGCGCCCGGGATCGCCACCGCAGGCGTACCGGGCCACATCAACAGGCCCACCCGCACGCAAGCCCAGGCCCCGCCTGCGCGCTGACGAGCCTCAGCGCCAGGCGCATCGATCACCGCCTGAACCATGGCTACTCCTGCACTCGATAGCTCGTCCAGTTGCCGGGCCAGAAAGGCCCGGTCAGCGAACAATTCCGTATGCAACTCAACCCAACGTTCCCGGCGTGTGCGCCAGGAACCCTGCACCAGGGCGTCCCAATATTCGGATTGCGCACGCGCCAGCCGGTCAAAAAGCCTCAACGCGATCACTCGCTGCAATATCTGCAACGGTGTATACGGCAACCGACGGCTCGGATCGCCTTTGACGTTCAGGCGGGTGAATTGATTGACATTGATCGGCACAGAGGGCCGAACCAGCAGCAGCAACGCTCGATCGGTCAAGCTGTCGATCTTCTCAGGCATACCTGACGGGGCGAGCTCGGTGAAAAGCAGGCTGTCCGGATCAACCTCAAACGCTTTGCGCAGCTCGGCGCGGATCACCTTCAACACGCTAGGCGAGCGCCCTATAAGGCGTGTAAGCGCCTTTGTCGACTCGCTGCATCGCCAGTCGGCAAGGCCGATCTGGTTAATCAGACGGCTGGGATGAGTCTGTACGTTAATCCGTCGCCTCAGCTGCTCGCGCACTGCTTGTGACTGCGCGTAGGCAGCCAATTCAAAATCGGCGATGTCGGACAATGGGCTGGAAGGTGGTGGCGAGGTCATGGTGCTTCCCTGTGAGAAAGGACCCAGCCTAGGCATGGCAGATGTTCAAAAGGCGCTAGATAGTGAGCGCACACCTGCAAAAAAAAGCCCGCAGTGTGCGCGGGCGAAACCAACGAAGAGCATTTGGGGTGAGAAGCGAGGTGACGACTCAGCTACCGCGATAGGTGGAGTAGCTGTAAGGCGAAATCAGCAGCGGCACATGGTAGTGATCCTGTTCGGCGCTGATGCCGAAGCGCAGTACCACCACGTCGAGAAACGCAGGTGTCGGCAGTTGCACGCCACGGGCGCGGTAGTAGTCGCCAGCGCTGAATTGCAACTGGTACACGCCGCTGCGGTAGTCGTCACCTTGCAGCAAGGGCGCGTCGCAACGGCCGTCGCTATTGGTCACAGCGCTGGCAACCAGCTCCAGCTGTGCACCTTCGACGCGGTACAGCTCAACCTTGATCGCGCTGCCAGGGCAGCCATGTGCGGCGTCCAAAACGTGTGTAGTCAAACGTCCCATGGCGTCAACGCGCCTCCCTAAGTCAGTAGAAGAGAAACCTGCGCTTTTTCAGGGCATCGAAAAAGCCGGCGATGACCGATTAAGACACTTTTTAATAAAATTGTACACAATAAAAATTACAAACCTTTGGATACGCCCAGCCGCATTGCTCGACAGGTCAATCCTCGGGTAATCCTTGCTTTTAAACGACCTTTTGTCCATTAACTGACCACTCAGGCAAGTTTCTTGCTTCAGCCTGTGAACCGATGTCTGCGGAAAAAATGCGGAAATGTAGGCTTACAAAGTGCTCGATAAGTTGTATACAATCACTCATCGCTGTGACGCCAACCAGTCTTTTCACTGCCCGGCCGCCACACATACTTGCTACCACGAACAAGAAGGAAGACTGCAGTGAGCGCTGACTACCCACGCGACCTGATCGGTTACGGCAGTAACCCTCCTCACCCCCACTGGCCGGGCAAGGCACGCATTGCGCTGTCTTTCGTACTCAATTACGAAGAAGGTGGCGAGCGCAATATCCTGCATGGCGACAAAGAGTCCGAAGCCTTCCTCTCGGAAATGGTCTCGGCCCAGCCGCTGCAAGGCGAGCGCAACATGAGCATGGAATCGCTGTACGAATACGGCAGCCGCGCCGGCGTGTGGCGCATCCTCAAGCTATTCAAAGAGTTTGATATCCCGCTGACCATCTTCGCCGTGGCCATGGCCGCCCAGCGCCATCCGGAGGTGATCCGCGCGATGGTCGCCGCCGGCCATGAGATCTGCAGCCACGGCTACCGCTGGATCGACTACCAGTACATGGACGAGGCCCAGGAACGCGAGCACATGCTCGAAGCCATCCGCATCCTTACCGAGCTGACCGGCGAACGCCCACTGGGCTGGTACACCGGGCGCACCGGCCCCAACACACGGCGGCTGGTGATGGAGGAAGGCGGCTTCCTGTACGACTGCGACACCTACGACGACGATCTGCCCTACTGGGAACCCAACACCCCCACCGGCAAGCCGCACCTGGTGATCCCCTACACCCTGGACACCAACGACATGCGCTTCACCCAGGTGCAGGGCTTCAACAAGGGCGATGACTTTTTCGAGTACCTCAAAGACGCGTTCGACGTGCTCTACGCCGAAGGCGCCGAGGCACCGAAGATGCTGTCCATCGGCCTGCATTGCCGCCTGATCGGCCGCCCGGCGCGCCTGGCAGCCTTGAAGCGTTTTATTGAATACGCCAAGGGCCACGAACAGGTGTGGTTCACCCGCCGCGTCGACATTGCCCGCCATTGGCAGCAAACCCACCCCTACACGGGAGCGGCGAAATGACTGCGTTCCATACCTTGAAACCCTCGACCCTGAGCCGCGACGCATTCGTCGCAGCCTTTGCCGACATCTACGAACATTCGCCATGGGTGGCCGAAAAGGCTTTCGAACTGGGCCAGGATGCTTCGATCGACCAGATCGAAACCCTGCACCAGCGCATGAGCGATATCCTGTTGAGCGCTGATCACACCAGGCAGCTGGCGCTGATCAATGCTCACCCGGACCTGGCAGGCCGTGCGGCCGTCCAGGGCCAGTTGACCGAAGCCAGCACGAATGAACAGGCTGGCGCCGGTATTCACCAATGCACGGCCGAAGAGTTTTCTCGCTTCACCGAGCTGAACGACGCCTACAAGGCCAAGTTCAAGTTTCCCTTCATCATGGCGGTAAAAGGCAGCAACCGGCATCAGATCCTCGCCGCGTTCGAAACGCGCATCCACAATTCGGTGGACACCGAATTCAAATGCGCGCTGGACGAGATCAACAAGATCGCGTTGTTCCGATTACTGACCCTCTAGCAGTCCATCCCCAGCCACTCATTTTAAGGCAGACAAGAAGAATGAAAGCTTACGCCGTACCTTTCGAGAAGTTCGTCAACCTGGCCGACGCCCGCCTGGGCACCAAGATCATCTCTGTGACCGATGACTGGTTCGCCGACGCCAACCGCCTGTTCCAGCCGACCCCGGCCGTGTGGAAGGAGGGCGTTTTCGATGATAACGGCAAGTGGATGGACGGCTGGGAGTCACGCCGCAAGCGCTTCGAAGGCTACGACAGCGCAGTGATCCGCCTGGGCGTGCCCGGCTCGATCAAGGGTGTGGACATCGACACTTCATTCTTCACCGGCAACTTCCCGCCGTCGGCCTCCCTGGAAGCCTGCTTCCTGGCCTCGGGCGAGCCGGATGCCAACACCCAGTGGGTGGAAGTGCTGTCGGCCGTGGAGCTGCAAGGTAACAGCCATCACTACCACGAGATCAACAACGACCAGGCCTTCAGCCACCTGCGCTTCAACATCTACCCGGATGGCGGCGTGGCGCGTCTGCGTGTGTACGGCGTGCCGTTCCGCGACTGGTCCTCGGTGGGCGACAACGAACAGGTCGACCTGGCTGCCGCGCTCAATGGCGGTCGTGCCCTGGCCTGCTCCGACGAACACTTCGGGCGTATGAGCAACATCCTCAACCCAGGCCGTGGCATCAACATGGGCGACGGCTGGGAAACCGCGCGTCGTCGCACGCCAGGTAACGACTGGGTAATCGTCGCTCTGGGCCACCCGGGCGAGATCGAGAAGATCATCGTCGACACCCTGCACTTCAAGGGCAACTACCCGGACACCTGCTCGATCCAGGGCGCATTCGTGAAGGGCGGCACCGACAGCCAGATCGAAACCCAATCGCTGTTCTGGCGTGAACTGTTGCCGGCGCAGAAACTGGAAATGCACGCTGAACACACGTTTGCCGAGCAGATCAAGGCGTTGGGGCCGATTACCCATATCCGCCTGAATGTGTTCCCGGATGGTGGTGTAAGTCGCCTGCGAGTCTTGGGCAAGGTTTCGAAGTAATGCTGAGACTGTAGGAGCGAGCCTGCTCGCGAAGATCGTCAACGATAACGCGCCCATCCTGGATATACGCGGTGTCCTTGAGTTTTTCGCGAGCAAGCTCGCTCCTACACTGATCCAATAACAATTCAAGATTAAGAAGACAGCCATGCGCACACTGATGATCGAACCCCTGACCAAAGAAGCCTTCGCCCCCTTCGGAGACGTTATCGAAACCGATGGCAGCGATCACTTCATGATCAACAACGGGTCGACCATGCGCTTTCACAAACTGGCAACGGTCGAAACCGCGCAGCCGCAAGACCACGCCATCATCAGCATCTTCCGCGCCGATGCGCAGGACATGCCGCTGACCGTGTGCATGCTGGAAAGACACCCGCTGGGCAGCCAGGCTTTCATTCCGCTGCTCGGCAACCCCTTTCTGATCGTGGTCGCGCCACTTGGCGACGCACCTGTATCAGGCTTGGTCCGCGCCTTCGTCACCAACGGCAGGCAGGGCATCAATTACCATCGCGGCGTCTGGCACCACCCGGTGCTGACGATCGAAAAGCGGGATGACTTCCTGGTGGTTGATCGCAGTGGCACAGGCAATAACTGCGATGAGCATTTTTTCAAAGAGGATGAGCGGTTGATCCTCGCCCCCCACCAATAAGAGAAGGCCGGATCACCCGACAACAAGGGTGACAGGCGAGAGGTAAAGACTGTGGAAGCACATCTGTTGGAATGGCTGAACCTGAGCGTGCGCTGGGTTCACATGATCACTGGCGTCGCCTGGATCGGCGCTTCGTTCTACTTTGTCTGGCTGGAAAACAACCTTAATCGCGTCAACCCCAAGAGCGGCCTGGCCGGTGACTTGTGGGCGATCCACGGTGGCGGTATCTACCACCTGGAAAAATACAAACTGGCCCCGCCGACCATGCCGGACAACCTGCACTGGTTCAAATGGGAAGCCTACTTCACCTGGATGTCGGGCGTCGCGCTGCTGTGCGTGGTGTTCTACTGGAACCCGACGCTGTACCTGCTCGCCCCGGGCAGCAGCCTCAGTGGCACCGAAGGCGTGTTGCTGGGCATCGGCTCACTGTTCGCCGGCTGGTTCATCTACTCCTTCCTCTGCGACTCGGCCCTGGGCAAGCGCCCTGCTCTGCTCGGCTTGATCCTGTTCGTGCTGTTGATTGCCGCGGCCTACGGCTTCAGCAAGGTGTTCAGCGGCCGCGGTGCCTACCTGCACGTAGGTGCGGTGATCGGTACGATCATGGTGGGCAACGTGTTCCGCATCATCATGCCCGCCCAACGTGCGTTGGTGGCGGCCATCGCCGAGAACCGCACCCCGGACCCGGCGCTGCCAGCCAAGGGCCTGCTGCGTTCGCGGCACAACAACTACTTCACCTTGCCGGTGCTGTTCATCATGATCAGCAACCACTTCCCGAGCACCTACGGCAGCCAGTACAACTGGCTGATCCTGGCCGGGATCGCGGTGGCGGCGGTGTTGGTAAGGCACTACTTCAACACCCGGCACAACAGCCAGAAGTATGCGTGGACCTTGCCGGTGGGCGCGTTGGCGATGATTTGCCTGGCGTATGTGACCGGGCCAAAACCCATGTCGAACGCACCGGAAGTCGCCAAGGCACCGGCGGCCATCGAGTACCAACCCTTGCCTGAAACAGCCCTGGGCGGTGGCTTGAAACCGGCGGCACCGGCAACTGCAGAACCTGCCCCGGCGGCGGCGCCCGCTCAAGCATCGATTGATTTCGACAAGGTGCACGGCGTGATCGAGCAACGTTGCACTGTATGCCACTCGGCCAAGCCCACCAGCCCGCTGTTCAGCACCGCACCGGCTGGGGTGATGTTCGACACCCCGGCGCAGATCCAGCAGCAGGCGGCGCGCATTCAAGCGCAGGCCGTGGCGAGCCAGATCATGCCATTGGGCAACATTACCCAGATGACCCAGCAGGAGCGGGATTTGATTGGCTCGTGGATCAATCAAGGCGCTCGCACCAACTGACAGATTCACACAGTTCCAATGTGGGAGGGGGCTTGCTCCCTCCCACAGGGGTTCTGCTGTGTTTTGAAGATTGCGTTACACACAACACAAAAATAAAAAAGATCCGAGGTGTTGCATGACCGAGTTAGTCGAACCGCAGATTCCCGCCGCGCCCGCCATGGTGCGGCTGCCCCTCTTGCAACTGATTCTGGTAGGCCTGCAACACGTCTTGCTGATGTACGGCGGCGCCGTCGCCGTACCCCTGATCATCGGCCAGGCCGCAGGGCTAAGCCGTGAAGAAATCGCTTTCCTGATCAATGCCGACCTGTTGGTGGCCGGTATCGCCACCATGGTGCAGTCGTTCGGCATCGGCCCGGTGGGTATCCGCATGCCGGTGATGATGGGCGCCAGTTTCGCCGCCGTCGGTAGCATGGTCGCCATGGCCGGCATGCCCGGTATCGGTTTGCAGGGCATCTTCGGCGCGACCATCGCCGCCGGGTTCTTCGGCATCCTTATCGCGCCGTTCATGTCCAAGGTCGTACGCTTTTTCCCGCCGTTGGTGACCGGTACCGTGATTACCGCCATCGGCCTCTCACTGTTTCCCGTGGCCGTGAACTGGGCCGGGGGCGGCAGTGCCGCCGCCACATTCGGCTCGCCGGTGTACCTGGCGATTGCCGCCCTGGTACTGGCCACCATCCTGTTGATCAACCGTTTCATGCGCGGCTTCTGGGTGAACATCTCGGTGCTGATCGGCATGGCGCTGGGCTACGGCTTGTGCGGCCTGCTCGGCATGGTCGACCTCAGCGGCCTGGCCCTGGCGCCGTGGGTGCAGGTGGTGACGCCGATGCACTTTGGCATGCCCACGTTCGAGCTGGCACCGATCCTGTCGATGTGCCTGGTGGTGGTGATCATCTTTGTCGAGTCCACCGGCATGTTCCTCGCCCTGGGCAAGATCACCGGGCAGGAAGTCACGCCGAAGATGCTGCGTCGCGGCTTGCTGTGTGATGCCGGTGCATCGTTTTTTGCCGGCTTCTTCAACACTTTTACCCACTCATCCTTCGCGCAGAATATCGGCCTGGTGCAGATGACCGGCGTGCGCTGCCGCTCGGTCACGATCATGGCGGGTGCATTTTTGATTGTGCTCAGCCTGTTACCCAAGGCCGCTTACCTGGTGGCGTCGATTCCGCCAGCGGTACTCGGCGGCGCGGCAATTGCCATGTTCGGCATGGTCGCGGCGACCGGCATCAAGATCCTGCAGGAAGCCGACATCGCCGACCGTCGCAACCAGTTGCTGGTGGCGGTGAGCATCGGCATGGGGCTGATTCCCGTGGTGCGCCCGGAGTTCTTCGCGCAATTACCGCTGTGGATGAGCCCGATTACCCACAGCGGCATCGCCATGGCCACCCTCAGCGCGTTGTCGCTGAACATACTGTTCAACATCCTCGGCGGCGCTGAACGCCCCGAAGTCGCCCATACGCATTGATTCACCTGTTACACCGACAACAAAAATAATAACGAACAGGTAACACCGTATGCACGCCATTCACCCGGGGCCGGCCACACACCGCGCCCCATTCTTGCCCCACGCGCTCTGTTACAGCGCACTTGAGCCCAGGCCTGGGAGCCAGTATTCTCCGCGCCCGCTCGAATCGACTCAAAAAAAAACAGCGAATGTAAAAGCTGACTTCAAGGCCAACTTATCCCGGCCTGATGTTGGCTGCCAAAGTGCACAAAAGTCCTCTGAATTCGACTGCATCCCTTGCAGCCGACGGGGATTTTTTGGTTTTTCAAACACCTTGGCGCAGCTCTTGCTAAAAGCATTAAAGCTGACCGAACAGACGATTTTTGCAGCGAACCAAAAGGCGCCATACCAGAGCGCCTGCGTAGAAGAAAAACCATAAAACTTTAACTCGGGAGCAACCGAATGAAACCTATGTTCAAAGGCCTGATGCTGGCGGGATCCCTGCTGGCCGGTGGCCAGGCCGTGGCCGGTGACTTGTTGCAGTGGCAGAACAACAGCCTGACTTACCTGTGGGGCAAGAGCTTTACCGTCAACCCACAGATCCAGCAAACCGTCACCTTCGAACATGCCGACGCATGGAAGTACGGCGACAACTTCTTCTTCCTCGACCGTATCTTTTACAACGGCAAGGAAGACGGCAACGTGGGTCCGAATACTTATTACGGCGAGTTCAGCCCGCGTTTGTCATTCGGCAAGATCTTCGATAAAGACCTGTCATTCGGCCCGATCAAGGATGTGCTGCTGGCGTTCACCTACGAGTTCGGCGAAGGCGATAACGAATCGTACCTGGTCGGCCCGGCCTTCGACTTGAACATCCCCGGCTTCGATTACTTCCAGCTGAACTTCTACCAGCGCCAGACCGAAGGCAATCGCCCGGGTGACGGTGTCTGGCAGATCACCCCGGTTTGGTCGTACACCATTCCCGTGGGCAACTCCGACGTGCTGATCGACGGCTTCATGGATTGGGTGGTGGATAACGACAAGAACGCCCGTGGCACTTATCACGCCAACTTGCACTTCAACCCGCAGGTCAAATACGACCTGGGTAAAGCGCTGCATTGGGGCGACAAGCAGTTGTATGTAGGTTTTGAATACGACTACTGGAAGAACAAGTACGGGATTGAAGACAGCGGCGCT
The DNA here is from genome assembly GCF_016405635.1 of Pseudomonas sp. MF6755. Taxonomy (NCBI): domain Bacteria; kingdom Pseudomonadati; phylum Pseudomonadota; class Gammaproteobacteria; order Pseudomonadales; family Pseudomonadaceae; genus Pseudomonas; species Pseudomonas sp. MF6755. The sequence goes on along the minus strand of NZ_JAEKDA010000030.1, from coordinate 12,810 downwards.
TTCAAGACGACTCAGGACACGGCGAGCTTCCTGGTCAAGTACCACTTCTGATTGAACACAGCAGTTCAAATGTGGGAGGGGGCTTGCCCCCTCCCACATTTAGCTCAGTGTCAGGCCCAGAAACCGGGTTAGTTCCTCACGCTTGGCCAACGCATCCTTGCGGCCCAACTCGATCAACTCACTGCAATACCCCGCCTCGAACAACAAGTAACTCAACACCCCCGCCCCGCTCGTCTTCGTCGCCCCCGGCCCACGCAAGAACAAGCGCAACGCCGCGGGCAATTCCTGACGATGCCGTGCAGCGATTTCATCGATGGGCTGGCTGGGTGCAATCACCAGCACTTCCACCGGCGCCAGGCCCTGTACCGCTGCATCAGCAGGCACGACACGACTGAACTGGTTCAAGCGCTCCAGCAGTTCGATATCGCTTTCCAGGCTGTCGATGAATGTGCTGTTGAGCATGTGCCCGCCGATTTGCGCCAGGGTCGGTTCCTGGCCGGTGTAGGTGCGTTGCATCGAAGGCTCATTGCCCCGTGGGTTGCCACTCACGCCGACCACCAACACGCGGCTGGCCCCAAGGTGCAAGGCCGGGCTGATGGGCGCCGACTGCCGCACCGCGCCATCGCCGAAATACTCCTGATCGAGCTTGACCGGGGCGAACAGCAGCGGGATCGCCGAACTCGCCAGCAGGTGGTCCACCGTCAATTGGGTCGGCACGCCGATCCGCCGATGGCGCAGCCAGGCATCGATGGTGCCGCCGCCTTGATAAAAGGTCACGGCTTGCCCGGACTCGTAACCAAAGGCCGTTACCGCCACCGCCTGCAAATGCTTGCGGCGGATGGCCTCGTCGATGCCGTCCAGGTTCAAGCGCGCTTGCAGCAGGTCGCGTAGCGGCGAACTGTTGAGCAGCGCCACCGGCACCTGGGCGCCGAAGCCCAACAGGCTGTGGGTCAGGAAGCGGCTCGCCTGGCGGATCACCCCCGGCCAGTCGCTGCGCAGCACCTGATGGCTGCGAAAGCCCTGCCAGAATGCCGTCAGCCGTTGGATAGCCGCGCAGAAATCGGTGGCCCCACTGGCCAGACTCACCGCATTGATCGCACCAGCGGACGTGCCGACGATCACCGGGAAAGGATTCGGCGCCCCAGGCGGCAGCAACTCGGCAATCGCCGCCAGCACCCCCACCTGATACGCCGCTCGCGCCCCGCCGCCGGAAAGAATCAAGCCTGTGACCGGTTCAACTGGGCGCATTGCGTCACTCCATGTGGGGTAAATCAGCTCTTATCGACGGCGTTTTTCGTACAACTTGGGTTCACCCGCAGGCCGGCTCTTGAAGCGGCGGTGGGTCCACAGGTATTGCTCGGGGCAGTCGCGCACCGAGGCTTCGACCCAACGGTTGATGCGCAGGCAGTCGATTTCGTCGGTTTCCCCAGGGAAGTCGGTCAACGGCGGATGGATCACCAAGCGGTAACCACTGCCATCGGCCAGGCGCTCCTGGGTGAACGGCACTACCAGCGCCTTGCCCAGGCGGGCGAACTTGCTGGTGGCGGTGACGGTGGCGGCCTGGATGCCGAACAGCGGCACGAAGATGCTTTGCTTGGCGCCGTAATCCTGGTCCGGTGCGTACCAGATGGCCCGGCCGGCACGCAGCAGCTTGAGCATGCCGCGCACGTCGTCACGCTCCACGGCCAGGGAATCGAGGTTATGGCGTTCGCGGCCACGGCGCTGGATAAAGTCGAACAGCGGGTTGCCGTGTTCGCGGTACATGCCATCGATGGTGTGTTTCTGCCCGAGCAGGGCCGCGCCGATTTCCAGGGTGGTGAAGTGCAAGGCCATGAGGATCACGCCCTTGCCTTCCAACTGCGCCTGCTTGAGGTGTTCGAGCCCTTCGACATGGGCCAGGCGCGCCAGGCGTGGCTTGGGCCACCACCAGCTCATCGCCATTTCAAAGAAGGCGATGCCGGTGGAGGCGAAATTTTCCTTGAGCAGGCGTTTACGTTCCTTGGCGGATTTTTCCGGGAAGCACAGCTCAAGGTTGCGTGCCGCGATACGGCGGCGATCACCCGCCACGCGGTACATGCCCGCGCCCAGCAGGCGACCAATGGTCAACAGCGCCCGGTACGGCAACTGGGTGACCAGCCACAACAGGCCGAGCCCCAGCCATAGCAGCCAAAAACGCGGATGAAAAAATACAGCTCGAAAACGCGGGCGATCCATTACAGATTCCGGTAAAGACAAGGGCCGCGCATTCTACAACGGTTCGACTCGGCTTGCGGCGGGTGAGTGTTCTCGTTATAAGTCTCGACACTTTTCGTGACAAGCCGCTTTCGCCGACCATGAGCCAAACCGAACCGCTAGACCAAGATCCCGTGTTCCAGCTGAAAGGCAGCATGCTCGCCATTACCGTGCTGGAACTGGCCCGCAACGACCTCGATGCCCTGGACCGCCAGTTGGCCGCCAAAGTCGCCCTGGCGCCGAACTTTTTCAACAATGCCCCGCTGGTACTGGCCCTGGACAAACTGCCGGCCGGCCAAGGTGCGATTGATTTGCCCGGGCTGATGCGTGTGTGTCGCTCCCATGGCTTGCGCACCCTGGCGATTCGCGCCAGCCGCATCGAAGACATCGCCGCCGCCATCGCCATCGAACTGCCAGTACTGCCACCGTCCGGCGCCCGTGAGCGTCCGCTGGAACCATTGGTCGGTGAAGAGAAGAAAAAACCGGAAAAACCACCCGAGCCTGCGATCAAGCCTACAAAGATCATCACCTCGCCGGTACGCGGCGGGCAGCAGATTTACGCCCAGGGTGGCGACCTTGTGGTGATCTCCTCGGTCAGCCCGGGGGCGGAACTTCTTGCCGATGGCAATATCCATGTATACGGCCCGATGCGCGGACGTGCCCTCGCCGGCATCAAGGGCGATACCAAGGCCCGTATTTTTTGCCAGCAGTTGACCGCTGAGCTAGTGTCCATCGCAGGCCAGTACAAGGTTTCAGAAGATTTGCGCCGTGATCCGCTGTGGGGGGCTTCGGTGCAGGTCAACCTGTCGGGCGATGTGTTGAACATCATCCGTCTTTAACGGATACTGCCGCATTTTCCAAGCATCTCTAGACTCTGATAGCAAAGCGAAACCGGCAAGACTTGTGTAGGAATATTTGGAAGTTAGTGTCTCCCTACGGAAACACCATCTTTTTCCTACAAAGGCTGTCCGCCTGCAGCGAGTTCCAAGAGATGTTTTTCAGGGACTGAAAAGTCCTTTTTCCTTAGGGGTGAAACACCTTGGCCAAGATTCTCGTGGTTACATCCGGCAAGGGTGGTGTGGGTAAGACCACCACCAGCGCCGCTATCGGTACCGGCCTCGCTCTGCGCGGCCACAAGACAGTCATCGTCGACTTCGACGTCGGTTTGCGTAACCTCGACCTGATCATGGGCTGCGAGCGCCGCGTGGTGTACGACTTCGTCAACGTAGTGAACGGCGAAGCCAACCTGCAACAGGCCCTGATCAAGGACAAGCGCCTTGAGAACCTGTACGTGCTGGCCGCTAGCCAGACCCGTGACAAAGACGCGCTGACCAAAGAAGGCGTGGGCAAAGTCCTCGCTGAGCTGAAAGAAACCTTCGAATACGTAGTGTGCGATTCCCCGGCGGGTATCGAAACCGGCGCTCACCTGGCGATGTACTTCGCCGATGAAGCCATCGTGGTAACCAACCCGGAAGTTTCCTCGGTACGTGACTCGGACCGCATGCTCGGCCTGCTGGCCAGCAAGTCCAAGCGCGCCGAAGAAGGCCAGGACCCGATCAAGGAGCACCTGCTGCTCACCCGCTACAACCCTGAGCGCGTCAGCAATGGCGAAATGCTCGGCGTTGAAGACGTGAAGGAAATCCTCGCAGTGACCCTGCTGGGCGTGATTCCGGAATCCCAGGCCGTACTGAAGGCATCCAACCAGGGTGTGCCGGTGATTCTTGACGACCAGAGCGACGCCGGCCAGGCGTACAGCGATGCAGTGGATCGCTTGCTGGGCAAGACCGTGGAACACCGCTTCCTCGATGTTAAGAAGAAGGGATTCTTCGAGCGTATCTTTGGAGGCAACTAAACAATGAAATTTCTCGACTTCTTTCGCGCCAACAAAAAGCCAAGTACCGCGTCGGTAGCGAAAGAGCGTCTACAGATCATCGTGGCGCACGAACGCGGCCAACGCAGCACGCCGGACTACCTGCCAGCCTTGCAGAAGGAACTGGTCGAGGTGATCCGCAAGTACGTCAATATCGGCAACGATGACGTGCATGTCGCCCTGGAAAATGACGGCAGCTGCTCGATTCTGGAACTCAATATCACCCTGCCCGATCGTTGATCGAAAGGGCGGTCGCCACGGCGGCTCGGTCACCTTGCTCCCTTTTCGGGAACCGGGTGGGCGAGCCGCCGTTGGCGTTTGTTACGAGGCTGTTTAATGCCGCTGTCCAATATCCATATCCTGCATCAGGACGACGCTGTCCTGGTGGTGAACAAGCCGACCCTGCTGCTCTCGGTGCCGGGTCGCGCCGACGACAACAAGGACTGCCTGATTACCCGCCTGCAGGAAAACGGCTACCCCGAGGCCCGCATCGTCCATCGCCTGGACTGGGAAACCTCGGGGATCATCCTGCTGGCCCGGGACGCCGATACCCACCGCGAACTGTCCCGCCAGTTTCATGACCGCGAAACCGAAAAAGCCTACACCGCCTTGGCCTGGGGTCAGCCGGAACTGGACAGCGGCAGCATCGACCTGCCCCTGCGCTACGACCCGCCGACCAAGCCACGCCATGTGGTGGACCACGAGTTCGGCAAGCACGCACTGACCTTCTGGAAAGTGCTGGAGCGTTGCGGGGACTGGTGCCGGGTAGAGCTGACACCGATCACCGGGCGTTCGCATCAGTTACGTGTGCACATGTTGTCTATCGGGCATCCGTTGCTCGGTGATGGTTTGTATGCCCATGAACAGGCCCTGGCCGCCTGGCCGCGCCTGTGCCTGCATGCGAGCATGCTGAGCTTCACTCATCCGCAAAGCGGCGAGCGTTTGCGCTTCGAGTGCCCCGCCCCTTTTTAAAGCTGCGAATACGATTAGAAATGTGGGAGCGGGCTTGCTCGCGAATGCGGTGTGTCAGTCACTGATCTGTTGGCTGATGTACCGCATTCGCGAGCAAGCCCGCTCCCACATTCAGTTCTGTGTCAGTTCTAGACACCGAGTCAAACCAATACGGTAAACTCCGCGCATTGCTGTCTGGAGCTACTTATGCGCGAAGCGTTGAATCAAGGCCTGATCGACTTCCTCAAGGCCTCCCCTACTCCTTTTCATGCCACTGCCGCCCTCGCCCAGCGCCTGGAAGCGGCCGGTTACCAACGCCTCGACGAGCGCGACACCTGGACCACCGAGGCCAACGGTCGCTACTACGTGACCCGCAACGATTCCTCGATCATCGCCTTCAAGCTCGGCCGTCACTCGCCGCTGCAAGGCGGCATCCGCCTGGTCGGCGCCCATACCGACAGCCCATGCCTGCGGGTCAAGCCCCAGCCTGAGCTGCAACGCCAGGGTTTCTGGCAGTTGGGTGTGGAAGTCTACGGCGGCGCGCTGCTGGCCCCGTGGTTCGACCGCGACCTGTCCCTGGCCGGCCGCGTGACCTTCCGCCGCGACGGCAAGGTCGAAAGCCAATTGATCGACTTCAAGCTGCCGATCGCGATCATTCCCAACCTGGCCATTCACCTCAACCGTGAAGCGAACCAGGGCTGGGCGATCAATGCCCAGACCGAGCTGCCACCGATCCTCGCGCAGTTTGCCGGTGACGAACGCGTGGACTTCCGCGCCGTGCTCACCGAGCAGTTGGCCCGTGAGCATGGGTTGAACGCTGACGTGGTGCTCGACTACGAGCTGAGCTTCTACGACACCCAAAGCGCTGCGGTCATCGGCCTCAATGGCGACTTCATCGCCGGCGCACGCCTGGACAACCTGCTGTCGTGCTACGCCGGGCTGCAAGCCTTGCTCACCAGCGAGACCGACGAAACCTGCGTGCTGGTGTGCAACGACCACGAAGAAGTCGGCTCCTGCTCGGCCTGCGGTGCCGATGGCCCGATGCTGGAACAGACCCTGCGCCGCCTGTTACCCGAAGGTGATGAATTCGTACGTACCATTCAGAAATCCCTGTTGGTATCGGCCGACAACGCCCACGGCGTGCACCCTAACTACGCCGAGAAACACGATGCCAACCACGGCCCGAAACTCAACGCCGGCCCGGTGATCAAGGTCAACAGCAACCAGCGCTACGCCACCAACAGCGAAACCGCCGGGTTCTTCCGCCACCTGTGCATGGCCCAGGAAGTGCCGGTGCAAAGCTTCGTGGTGCGCAGTGACATGGGCTGCGGCTCGACCATCGGCCCCATCACCGCCAGCCACCTGGGCGTGCGCACCGTGGATATCGGCTTGCCGACCTTTGCCATGCACTCCATTCGGGAGTTGTGCGGCAGCCATGACCTGGCGCATCTGGTGAAGGTGTTGGGTGCGTTCTACGCCAGTCGCGACTTGCCCTGATTTGATGGGCAAAATGTGATCGAAATGTGGGAGGGGGCTTGCTCCCGATGGCGGCGGGTCAGTCACCCGATGCAGTGGCTGACACTCCGCCATCGGGAGCAAGCCCCCTCCCACATTTGGTTCGGTGTACTGCCAGACTGACCTATATCACCTGCACTTCTGATAATCCGGCCTAGACTTGTCAAAATTCCCACTCCGACAAGGCCGCCTCCACGATGATCTCAATGTCCTCGTTCCACACCATGCTCATCCCCATTGTGATCGGCATGATCATGCTCGCGGTCGGTTTCAACTTTCGCGACAAGCCCCTCGGCGTGTTCGGCATGTGGGTCGGCATGCTGTTGATCCTCGGCACCGTGGTGTACAAGATCCTCGCCAAACTGGCGCAATGACAAATGCGCTCGCATTGGGCATAGCGGCCTCGTACACTCGGTCAACTCGTCGTTTTCAAGGTTGACCGCCTCGTGTTCTCCCGTCTGTTTGCCCTGCCCTGCTACCTGCTGATCACCCTGCTCACGCTGCTGCCGCTGACGTCCGCCCAAGCCGTGGGCTTGCCCGGGATGCTGGGCAGCTCCAGCAAGACCCAACCCCAGGCCGAAGTGCCCCTGGGCCAGTCGCTGGACGAGGTGATCAAGACCCTCGAGAACGACCAGCAGCGCACCCAGTTACTGAGCGACCTGAAGAAACTGCGCGCCGCCACGCAAAAGGCCCAGCCCGCCGCCGAACAAGGTGTGCTCGGGTTGATCGGCAGTACGCTGTCGGGCTTTGAACAGCAGTTTTCCGGCGCCGACAGCCCATTGGGGCGCTGGTCCAATGAAGTGGACCTGGCCAAGGAAGAACTGGGCGCCCTGATGCTGCCAGCCAGCGAGTGGCTGCCGATCATCTTCGGGTTTGCCGTGATTTTAGCGGTGTGGAGCCTGCTGGCCGCCGCGCTGATCTGGCTCAGCCATCGGGTACGCGAGCGCTTCGGCCTACCCGAGGAGCTGCCGCAACACCCACGCACCTGGGACATGCTGCGCTTCGCCCTACGCAAGCTGGGGCCTTGGCTGATTGCTTTGGTGATCACGGTTTACCTCAGCTACGCGCTGCCTTCATCCCTGGGCAAGTCCCTGGCGATGGTGCTGGCCTACGCCTTGGTAGTCGGCACCTGTTTCTCGGCCATCTGCGTGATCGCCTTCTCCGTGCTCGATGGCCCGCACCGCCACCGCGCCCTGTATATCCTGCGCCACCAGGCGTTCCGCCCGTTGTGGTGGATCGGCAGTTTTGCGGCCTTCGGTGAAGCCTTGAGCGACCCGCGACTGGTCGAGGCGCTCGGCCAGCACTTGGCCCACACCGCCGCGACCGTAGCCAATGTAATGGCCGCGTTGTCCACCGGCGTGTTCATCCTGCGTTTCCGCCGACCGATTGCGCACTTGATCCGTAACCAGCCGCTGTCGCGTCGCCTGACCCGGCGTGCGCTCACCGACACCCTGTCAATTATCGGCACCTTCTGGTACCTGCCAGCCCTGTTGCTGGTCGGTATCTCGCTGTTCGCCACCTTCCTGTCGGCCGGCGACAGCAGCACCGCCCTGCGCCAGTCGCTGCTGTGCACGGTGTTGCTGGTGTTGTGCATGGTGATCAACGGCCTGGTGCGCCGCCACGCCCTCAAGCCACAACGCGGGCACAAGCGCCACGCGCTGTATTCCGAGCGCCTGAAAAGCTTTGTCTACACCCTGGCCCACCTGGTGGTGTGGCTGGTGTTTATCGAACTGGGCCTGCGCGTGTGGGGCCTGTCGCTGATTCGCTTTACCGAAGGCGACGGCCATGAAATCAGCGTCAAGCTGTTCGGCCTGGCCGGCACGCTGCTGTTTGCCTGGCTGATCTGGATCCTCAGCGACACCGCAATCCACCATGCCCTGACCCGCTCGCGCAAAGGCCTGGCCAACGCGCGTGCGCAGACCATGATGCCGTTGATCCGCAACGTGCTGTTCGTGACCATCTTTATCATCGCCGCCATCGTCGCCCTGGCGAACATGGGCATGAACGTCACGCCACTGCTGGCCGGTGCCGGTGTGATCGGTCTGGCCATCGGTTTTGGTGCGCAGTCGCTGGTGGCGGACTTGATCACCGGTTTGTTCATCATCATCGAAGACTCCCTGGCCATCGACGACTACGTGGATGTCGGCGGCCACCTCGGTACAGTGGAGGGCCTGACCATCCGTACCGTGCGCCTGCGCGATATCGACGGCATCGTGCACACCATCCCGTTCAGCGAAATCAAGAGCATCAAGAACTACTCCCGGGAGTTCGGCTATGCGATCTTCCGGGTGGCGATCCCGTACAACATGGAGATCGACGACGCGATCAAGCTGATGCGCGATGTCGGCCATGCCATGCGCAACGACCCACTGCAACGCCGCAATATCTGGTCTCCGCTGGAGATCCAGGGTGTGGAGAGTTTCGAGTCCGGCAGCGCGATCCTGCGCGCACGCTTCAAGACCGCACCGATCAAGCAGTGGGAAGTGTCGCGGGCGTTCAACCTGTCGCTCAAGCGCCATCTGGATGAAGCCGGGCTCGACCTGGCGACGCCGCGCTTGAGTGTGCAGGTGGTCACCGCCGGCAGCGTGCAGGAGAAAGAACCACAACAATAAATAGAGAGGTTTATATGCGTTTGAACGGTCTGACACACCAGTGGGTATTCGGCTTGCTCTGCGGCGTTGCGAGTAGCGCAGTGGTTGCCGCCAGCAGTGGCCAGGACAGCGCCCGGGAGGAAATTGCCACCCAGGCAAAAATCCTCGAACCGGCCTTACTGGAAACCCGCCGCGATATCCACGCTCATCCGGAGTTGGGTAACACCGAAACCCGCACTGCCGAGTTGGTCGCCAAACAACTGCGCGAGCTTGGCCTTGAGGTGAAGACGGGCGTGGCCCGCACCGGCGTCGTCGCCATCTTGAAAGGCGCCCTGCCCGGCCCCACGGTGGCCCTGCGCGCCGATATGGATGCGCTGCCGGTCAAGGAAGTCGCCGACCTGCCCTTCGCCTCCAAAGCCAAGGGCACCTATCTGGGCAAAGAGGTCGATGTGATGCACGCCTGCGGCCACGACGCCCACACCGCGATCCTGCTGAGCACTGCGAAGATTCTTACCGGTATGCGCGAGCGCCTGCCCGGCACCGTGGTGTTCTATTTCCAACCGGCTGAAGAAGGCCCGAGCGACTTTATCCCCGATGGCAAGAACACCTGGGGCGCGAAGATGATGGTGCAGGAAGGCGTGATGAAAGCGCCGAAGCCCGACGCGGTGTTCGGCCTGCATGTGTGGGCCGGTGTACCCGCCGGGCAAATCGCCTATCGCCCGGGGCCAACCCTGGCCAGCTCCGATGACCTGCGCATCAAGATCCTCGGCAAACAGACCCACGCCGGTCGCCCGTGGGATGGCATCGACCCGATCACCGTTGGCGCACAGACCATTGTCGGCCTGCAAACCGTGGTCAGCCGCCGTACCGATATATCCTCATTTCCCTCTGTGGTGAGCATCGGCACCATCAACGGTGGCACCCGCTACAACATCATCCCCGAGTCGGTGGACATGAGCGGCACCATTCGCTCCTACGACTACGGCATTCGCCAGAAGCTGCATGCGGATGTGCGCCAGACCGTAGAAAAAATTGCCGAGAGCGGCGGCGCGAAGGCCGAAGTAACGATCATCGAGAAGTACGACCCCACCATCAACAACCCGGCGCTCACCGAAAAAATGCTGCCAAGCCTGCGTTGGGCGGCCAAGGATGATGTGGTGCAAGGTCCGCTGGTGGGAGGCGCCGAAGACTTCTCGTTTTATGCCAAAGAAGCGCCGGGGCTGTTTGTGTTCCTGGGGGTGACCCCGAGGGATCAGGACATGAGCAAGGCCGCGCCAAATCACAACCCGGGGTTCTTTGTGGATGAGTCGGCGTTGGTGGTGGGCGTGAGGACGCTGGCGTCGTTGGCGACGGATTATCTCTACGCCAACACACCGCAGTAGTGCTTTTTAATGTGGGAGGGAGCTTGCTCCCGATAGCGGTGTGCCAGGTTGAACATATTCACCTGATGTACCGCCATCGGGGGCAAGCCCCCTCCCACATTTGAACCGAGGTGAATCAGTTGGCCAGCACTGCGCCATCCATCTTCTGGCGCAGGCTCAACGGGCGCATATCAGTCCACACTTCCTCGATGTAGGCCAGACACTCTTTCTTCATGCCGCTCTTGCCCACCGTACGCCAGCCTTCAGGCACAGCCTTGTAGTCGGGCCAGATCGAATACTGCTCTTCGTGGTTGACCACTACCTGAAACAGGATGTCGTCGCGGTCAAATACTGAGGTCATTGCTGTTCTCCATCGCTCAAAGGCTGGCTGCGCACCACGCGCAGCACTGATATCTGTAGAAACGTACCAAGGGCCTGGAAAATTAGACGCTGGCGACCGCTGCCGCCAGGGCACGCCCGAAGATCTCGGCCACCTGGTCAACCTCGGCAGCAGTGATCACCAGCGGTGGCAGGAAGCGCACCACGCTGCCATGGCGCCCGCCCAACTCCAGGATCAGGCCGCGCTTGAGGCATTCACGCTGCACCAGCGGCGCCAACTGGCGATGTACCGGTGGGTGGCCCTGGCTATCAGGCGTGCCTGTCGGGTCGACCAATTCCACCCCCAGCATCAGCCCACGGCCACGAATATCCCCCAGGTGCGGGAAGTCGCGCTGCAGGATGCGCAGGTGTTCACCCAGGCGCTCCCCCATGGCCGCCGCATGGCCGGCCAGGTCGTGATCCTTGAGGTAGCGCATCACCGCCGAGCCCGCCGCCATCGCCATCTGGTTGCCCCGGAACGTCCCGGCATGGGCGCCCGGCAGCCAGGTGTCGAGCCAGTCGCGATACACCACCACCGCCAACGGCAGGCTGCCGCCAATGGCCTTGGACATCACCACCACATCCGGAATGATGCCGGCGTGTTCGAACGCGAACATCTTGCCGGTGCGCCCGAAGCCACTCTGGATTTCATCGACGATCAGCGCTACACCCGCCTGCTCGGTGATACGTCGCAGGCCACGCAGCCAGTCGAGGTCCGCCGGAATCACGCCGCCCTCGCCCTGAACCACTTCGACAATTACCGCCGCTGGCAACAACACCCCGGCTTCCGGATCGTTGAGCAGGTTTTCCAGGTAATGCAGGTTGACCCGCACACCCTCCGCGCCGCCCAGGCCGAACGGGCAACGGTAGTCATACGGGAATGGCAGGAATTGCACGCCATTGCTGAGCAACGCGCCCAAGGGTTTCTTCGGCCCCAGGCTGCCCATCAGACTCAACGCACCCTGGCTCATGCCGTGATAACCGCCCTGGAACGACAGCACGGTGCTGCGCCCGGTGGCGGTGCGCACCAGTTTCAATGCGGCTTCCACCGCATCGGTGCCGGTGGGGCCGCAGAACTGGATCTTCGCTTCTCGCGCCAATTCAGAGGGCAGCACACCGAACAGGTCCTGCACGAACTGATCCTTGACCGGCGTAGTCAGGTCGAGGGTGTGCAGGGGCAGTTCATCGCTCAGCACTTGCTGTATCGCCTGGATCACCACTGGGTGGTTATGCCCCAGCGCCAGGGTCCCGGCGCCGGCCAGGCAGTCGATGAAACGCCGTCCCTCGACGTCTTCCACATAGATGCCCTTGGCACGCCTGAGCGCCAGGGGGATGCGTCGCGGGTAGCTGCGGGCGTTGGATTCCTGCTGGCGCTGGCGGGCCAGCAGCGGGGTTTCGTCGAACTGGTAGAGCGTTTCCGCAGGCGCCAGGGCGTCTTCGATAAGGCTGGTAGCGACTGACATCTCTCGATCCCTCAATACGCTGGTGATGGTGACCAAACTGCCGATCCGTTGGCGTCTGGCCCAAGGGCATGCGCACGGATTTCCTGTTCTGGAGACGCATCAGCGGGGAGAGGATTTAGGGGACGGTGGTTGTTAACTGATGAATGAAGATCAAGTGTGGGAGGGGGCTTGCCCCCGATGGCGGTGAGTCAGTCACAGATGTGTTTACTGATACCCCCTCATCGGGGCATGGGTATCTACACAACTTTGTAGCTTTTTAGCAGTCAACGGTAACCACGATGCGAAGCGAGCCGCTCTTGATCTTGATCTTAGGCGCCCCGTCAAACCACGCTGGCCGTAATTCGATATTGATTTGGGGGGTAAACCGGCAGGGATGCCGGTTTAGCCGCCCCGCGCCATGGATGGCGCGTGGCGGCGGCCCCCCAAATCAATGTCGGATTACGGGCACA